>JABMRZ010000144.1 GCA_013202315.1 Candidatus Tariuqbacter arcticus
CTATTATACCGATTCCCAAAAGTTTTTTCATATGTTCATAATTGTTGGGACAGATCATCGATCTGTCCAGGGCTGATTAATAATCAGCCCCTACAAAAACATCGGAAATTATTTTCGGGAAATGCTATATAATACACTTATTTATCATAAAACACAACACAGCGATAGGAGCTCAGATGAAACGTATTTACGGGATATTAGTTTTCCTCCTTTTAACCGGTTTCTTAGTCTCAAATTGCTCTAAGCCTGATGTTTGGGAGATGAACCGCTGGTATGTCCAAACAGGGCGATATAAGGACGATGAAATTAGAGCGTTCTCTATATGGTGCAAAGTCCTAGAGGAAGAAAAGCTACAAAAAATCTGCGATTACTACTTCGACAAATTCGCCGAAGATGACCGGTACTTGCAGATCGATTTCTATGATGACCGTAATTTCACACCTGATTATTCCAATGGGATTAAATTCACCAAGCAGCAGGGTCAACACATCCTGGCTAAATTCTTCTATAATCCTTATAAGGATACTAAGCGCCTGGAAATGTTGAAATAACAAATCTATGAAGGCGCTGCTTATTCATCAATGAATTTTTTATATAAGAATTCCCCCTGAAAAACTTCGGGGGGATTTTGTCGAAACTATGGTAACGGATCTATCGATTCCAACGGAATTTATGTTGCATCCAGCGTATCCCAATCCCTTCAACTCTTCCACAATTATCAGCTTCGAGCTTCAATCTGCGAGTTTCGTAGAGCTTGTAGTCTATGATGTAATGGGTAGAGAAGCTGCGCGGCTGATCGATGAATTCAAAACGGCGGGGACATATGAAGTTACTTTCGACGGGTCGGAATTGGCGAGCGGAGTGTATTTTGCGAGGCTGAACGCGGGGGAATTTATGCAGACGCGGAAGATGCTGCTGCTGAAATAAGGAAAATCTTCTTTTAACTATTTTAAGGAGTATCAAAAATGAAATTCTTATCAATTGCTTTATTGACAATTGCGGTAAGTCTGCCGCTTCATGCACAGCCGATGATTATACCCTTGAATTTTGAGTGGGAGTACGATTTCGGCGACTATATCGAAGATAGGATAATTCTCTATGAACTATGCGACCCCGACAGCGACGACATCCCCGATTTTTTTTGTATAAATGGTCATCCCTACGAAGACACTTCGGACATATATCGCCTCAGCGACAATCAAGAAATTTGGCAGGTGGAAGATTTCCCCTATCGCGCAGAGGCACTCAAAGTTATGGATGCTGACAGGGACGGAACGCCGACGCTGTGGCTCTCCTGCAGTGTTAACGACAGTGTACAGAAAATATACGAACTGGATATTGAAACGGGTGATATCATTGACCAGAATCTGGAGGTCGAATGCAGAAAGATTCTTTCATTCGGTTCGTTGCTTTTCGATGAAGACACTGCAGCTTGCCCCATAGCGGGCGAAGCAGGATTTAAATGGTCGCCGTGGCCATGGTGGTGGGGAGATGCCGGAAATATCTTGAAGCTTGACCGGAACAGTCTATCCGTCATCGACTCTGCGTTCGATGAGGATTGTTCGTCGCAATTCATATCACTCGATAACATTACAGAGCCTTTTTCCGGGGAAGAGTTTCTGGTTTATGGTCGGGATCAGACCATTAATTCCGATTGGCCGATGAATAGTCACTACTATATTACAAAAGGTTACATTGGTGTCGTGGATAACGATTTTAATTCCTACGCCGAACAACAGCTTTATTCCGGCGTTTTGGTGGACGATGTGGGAACTATGGGTACTCTCGGAGGAATAAAGGTTACAAATTATGTTTATTGCGGTTCAATCTGCGCAGCCACGCTTCACAGATTATCGACTGTCTTCTTAGATACTTTTTATTGCTGGGTTTACACCGCATGCTTCACCCTGCCTGATTTGGAACTTGTATGGGAGGATTCCACCGATGATTATTGGGACGCCGGTGATAAAATCGCCGCTCTGGATATGAACGGCGATTCCATCGATGAGTTAGTGATACTGGACGATGACCATTTCGATGTATTGAGCGTTGTCGATGGCGATACAATGGCGGTGAGCGAAAATTACAGCAGTTCATCTAACGCCGATAGGGCAATAATATCCGACCCCGACGGGTTTGCGCTGTATATAATAGACGAGGAATGCCTATTCAAATATTCCGGCGAACATCTCGAGGTGGCGCAATCCTCCGGAAAAGGTCTACCTGTCTCTATCGTTTTAAAACCAGCGTATCCAAATCCCTTCAATCCTTCTACAGCTATCAGCTACAAGCTGCAAGCTGACAGCTATGTGGAATTGACGGTTTATGATGTGATAGGGCGGGAGGTTGCTAAGCTGGTCGATGGTTACAGAGCGGCTGGGTCATATGAAGTTACTTTCGATGGGTCTGAATTGGCGAGCGGGGTGTATTTTGCGCGCTTGACGGCAGGAGAAGAAGCGCAATCGCAAAAAATACTTCTGCTTAAATAATCCATACCGGATAGTGTGGGTTGACCTTGATGAATGAAAACCGTAGAACATAAAACTGCAGATGAATAGTCTATTATCGAAAATTACAAAATACGACTTTGCCCTGGCGGCGGGATTGGCGGTGTTGAGCTTAGTTTTATTGGGATTGAAATTCATCCAGCCGCCCGGAGGTGAAGTCGATGTCTATCTGAATAATGAGTTGATTGATTCCATAAGCCTCAATTTCGATAATGAAAATGAATATTTGGGGGAATTGGGCGCGGTCAAGGTTCTAGTCAAGGAGGGTAAAATCCGCGTGATTGAATCGAACTGCCCCCTAAAATCCTGCATCCGTCAAGGCGCTGTCAGCCGCCAAGGCGAAACTATCGTCTGCGTTCCCAACAAATTCCTGCTGGTAGTGACCGAAGGGGAAAGCCGTTCGGTGGATGGAGTTGTCGGATGAACTGCCTGAAACCGCGCCGCATCACCATACTTCCGATGTTAGCCGCCGGGGGAACGGTGATTTTCGTCTTTGAATCGATGATCCCCCAACCGCTCCCCTGGGCGAAATTAGGACTGTCAAATATTGCAATATTGCTGGCGATTTATTACTTTGGCTTCTGGGAAGGGCTGACGGTTTCATGGCTCAAAGTTATCATAGGCGGATTGTTCACCGGAGGGCTTTTATCGCCGGCATTCGCTTTGGGGATGACGGGCGGCTGTTTGGCGGTAATCGCTATGACTTCGCTCAGAGCGGGGTTCGGCGATAGATTCAGTCCGGTGGGAATATCCATCGCCGGAGCCGCTGCCCACAGCGTAGGGCAATTGGCAGCGGCGAATCTTCTCTTCATCCGCCAGGGATTCATTTGGAATCTGCTGCCGATAATGATATTAACCTCCATCTTCACCGGCGCGGTGGTCGGCTTCATCGGAAGGGAAGTCCTGGAAAGGTGGCGTCCCCCGGTTAGTTGAAAGTATGAAAGTGTGAAAGTGTGAAAGTGTTGAGGGTTATTATCTAAATTATGATATTCGCGTTTTTACTGGCAGAAAACCTTGTAACATTATAATACTTATTAACTTACAAAGCGCCAAGTATTAGTCTCATTAGTTTTGAATTTTGAATTTGTTTCGGATTTCGGATTTGGTTCCGGCTCGTCCCGGTTAGGATATACATAAGGAATTACAATGCCCAATGAACTACTGTTCTTGATAAAGCTCTTCGCCGGGCTGGCATTGACACTGTTCGCCTTCCGAATGGGAAAGAACTGGCTGTTCGCAGTTGTAGGCGTATATATAGTGCTGGCTAATATCTTCGTCACCAAGCAGATTATGCTGTTCGGTTTAGCCGCGACCGGCGGTAATGTGGTCTATGGCTGCACATTCCTGGTCACCGATTTGCTTTCGGAACATTACTCCCGCCGGGATGCGCGGAAAGCCGTGCTGATAGGTTTTTTCGCCTCGGCGCTCTTCCTGGCGATGTCCCAGTTGATATTAACCTTCACTCCCTCGGAAATCGACACTGTTCAGGATGGGATGAAAACGATTTTCGCTTTAGCGCCGCGGATTGTCGCAGCCAGTATGGCGGCATATTTAATCAGCCAGTTCCACGATATATGGGCATTTCATTTCTGGCGGATGAAGACCTCTGGACGATATTTATGGCTGCGAAATAATTTCTCCACCTGGGTGAGTCAGTTGATTGATTCCACCGTATTCGTAATTGCGGCATTCGGAGGGGTGTTTCCAAATAGGGTTATAATACAAATAATCATAACTACTTACTTATTAAAGATAATAGTTGCGTTAATAGACACACCATTCATATATTTAAGTTATCTGATCAAGCCTTATGAAAAATAATACATTTACTTTATTAGACCTGCTGGAAACAAAGCTTTCCGGAAACGAAGAAGCTATAGAAATGTTCCGGCATTTGAGAGAATCGGTGGAAGAGCTCACCAAACAACTCGACAACCAGAAGATACGCACCATTCAAGCCCAGCGGTTAGCTTCCCTCGCTGAAATGGCAACCGGTGTCTCTCACGAATTGAATCAGCCCTTAAACGCAATCCTTATGACCGCTCAGATGATTAGGATGTGGCTGAAAAAGGGCAAAGAGATTTCATCCGACCGCTTGGATAATATGATGGTGGATGTTGAAAGGTGTGTTCGAAGAGGATCGAAGATTATAACTCAAATGCGCCAATTCGGTTCCGGGTCAAGACATCATATTATGCCTATAGACATAAATCGGCCGGTAGTTGAAGTATTCGATTTGATGCGCCAACAACTGAAATCTGAAGGCATTGAGGTCGTATTTAAACTGGCGGACGATCTTCCTGCAATTAAATCCGACGATTATCAAATTCAGCAGATATTCTTTCATTTCATCACCAACGCAAGGGATGCTCTGCGGGAAAGGGCGCAATCCGCTCAAAAGGATTCCTACCAAAAAAAGCTCGTAGTAAGAACCGGATTGGACGATAGAGAATTCGTTTTCACCTCAATCGAAGACAACGGAACCGGCATTCCCCAAGAGAATATCCAGAAGATTTTCGAGCCTTTTTTCACTACCAAAGAGGTGGGCAAAGGCGAAGGACTGGGATTAGCTATCATCTACGGTTTGGTGAATGAACATAAGGGAACTATTGAAGTGGAGAGCGAGCTGAATGTCGGTTCTAAATTTACGCTTAAGTTCCCGCCTGCATAGATAGCGGAGATACATCAACTATCCCCGTTTTGTGCGGCAACAATGAAAAAGTCGGCGTCTAAAGACACCGACTTTTATTTTTATTAGATATAGTCATTCTCACCACAAAGGCACAAAAAGCACAAAGATTCACAAAGAAAAACACGGAATTCACAGAAAAAAACAGAATTGGTCGCCGGCGGTCCGGGATGACCGATTACTAACCCCTAAACCCCAACCCCTAAACCCTATTTTTACTATTCCGGAGGAGCTGGAATGAATCCTTCCTTCATTAACATTTGAACTTCCGCTCTGGCTCTTTTGATAGTTGCTTCGGCTTTTTTGAACGCTTGTTCGGGGGTCATTTTTATTCTAGCGACGCCTTGTTCAATGGCTTTTTGCCCCACAGCGACCGCTTCACGAGGATAGACTTCCCATTCATCCATAGTAGGCAGCAGATGTTCATCTGTGAGACCCTTATCTTCGGCGCATTTAGCCAATTCTTCAGCGGCGGCGATGCACATTTCATCGGTGATAGTAGTAGCCATAACATCCAATGTGCCGCGGAAAATACCGGGAAAGCCGAGCGAATTGTTCACCTGATTGGGAAAATCGCTTCTACCGGTGGCGACCACTGCGGCGCCCGCTTCTTTGGCTTCCCAAGGCCAAATTTCGGGGATGGGATTGGCGCAGACAAAAACAATCGAGTCTGAGCCCATTTGCGAAATCTGCTCCTTTTCAATCACACCCGGCCCGGAGGCGGAGAGCGATATTAAGACATCAGCGCCCTTTAAAGCGTCAGTCAAGTTCCCTTCAAGATTGCGGGCGTTGGTCTTTTCGCAGAGGTGCCATTTGACCGGTTCCTTGTATTTCAGCTCGTCGCGTCCTGTATGTAGTGTGCCCTTGCTGTCGACCATAATGATTTTACCGGGGTCAGCGCCGGCGGTCATTAACAGTCTGGAGATGGCGACATTGGATGCCCCCGCTCCATTCAGAACGATGTCGATATCGGAAATATTCTTGCCGATAATTTTAAGGGCGTTGATTAATCCGGCGACGGTAACCGCGGCGGTTCCCTGCTGATCGTCATGCCATACTGGGACATGACAATCCCGGCGGAGGGTATCCAGGATATGGAAACACTTCGGTTTGGCGATATCTTCCAAATTGAAGCCGCCAAAGGACGGCTGTAGAATTTTAACCGTCTGGATAATCGTTTGCGGGTCCTTGGTATCCAAACAAATTGGGAATGCGTCCACCCCGCCGAGATACTTGAAGAGGATGGCTTTGCCTTCCATAACCGGCAGCCCTGCCAAAGGCCCGATGTCTCCTAATCCCAAAACTCTGGTGCCATCTGTAACTATCGCCACCATATTAGCTTTGCTGGTGTGTTCGTAGACTTTCTCAGGATTCTCAGCGATATCTTTGCAGGGTTCCGCGACACCGGGTGTATACCAGATGGCGAAATCGTTGAAATCGCGGATTATACACTTGGGCACAATTTCAATCTTGCCTTTATAAAAAGGATGCAGTTTCATAGCATCCTTGGCAGGTTGATAAGCCTGTTTGAGCAGTTCTTCTACTGTCTTTTGTTCCGACATTTTCTTTCCAATATTAATTGTTCATTTTTGTGTATTTAAAATTACTCATAAGTAATTATGAGTCTTTTTTGGGCAGGGGCGCAGACTTATGCTTTTACGGAAATGACAATATATGATGATTTACAATGAACCGATGATATTTATAACCATGCTTGAAAAAGAATTTCCTATGTTTAAGGATTGTCCACACTTTGAAATGGATCCGATATCGTAGGGTTTGATTAATCAAACCCCTACAAAACAATACTATAAATACACTTAGAGGGGCAATTTATGAATTGCCCCTACATAAAATAATCGGCAATTCTTTTCGGTAATCACTATATTACTTCTTTCAATGCCTGCTTCCAGCCTCAGGAATTTTCAGCTCCCTTCCACTTGATTTTTCAGGTCGTCGAACCAATAAGCTTCGTCATCCCGCTCAAACACCATCATTCGAAACTCATCTTCAGGATTGCGCGCCCGATTGTATTTCAGGAAAATATGCTCATCTGTGAGTCCGACGACTTCAATTTTACCGCTTTTGTGCGACATTACCAAGCGGGCGCGGCGAGCCAAGCCGCTGGAGCCTTTGGAAGCTTCATTGAATATCGTATACGCTTCCGTAATCGGGATTGCAAATGTCTTGTTGCCTTCGGTGGGACGGTTGATGAAAAAATAGTAAGGTGTTACACCGGTAAATGAAAGTTTGGTAATCAATTCATGCAGGGTATCGGGATTGTCATTGATCCCCCGGAGCATAGCGGTTTGATTGCAGAGTATCGTGCCGGCATCCAACAACCCTTCCAAAGCCCGTATAGCGGGTTCCGATAATTCCTGAGGGTGATTGATATGCATCATAATATAGATTTTTTTCTCAGCGGTGCTGAATCGCCTCATAAGTGACAGAAGCTTCCAGTCATCCAGGATACGATAAGGATTGAAAACGGGGATTTTGGTGCCGATCCGAATTATTTGAATATGTGGGATATTGCGAAGCGTGCTGATGATGGCTTCAAGTTTGTGAGTGGAGAGCAGAAGGGGCTCGCCGCCGGTTAGAATGACATCGGATATCTCAACGTGTTCCTTAATGTACTCTATTCCGGGCTGGACATCATTCACCACTTCAATGTTGCCTTCCATAAAAATCCGCTTTCGGAAACAAAACCGGCAATAAGAACCACACGCCTTATTCAAGATGAGTAGAACGGTGTCGTTATACTTATGCTGTAGACCGGGGGCTTTGTAGTTCTGCTTTTCGTTGCTGATATCGAGGTCTCCCCAAGCATCCAATTCATCGATGGAAGGTATAATTATCCGTCGAATGGGATCAGCAGGATTGTCCCAATCGATGAGGCTGAGGTAGTATTCATTCGCCCTGAAAGCGTATCTGGCTGTAACTTCAGCCAGTTGGTCTCGTTCTTGCTGCGAAAGCTGGGGTAGTTTGTTTATATTACGAATATATTTAATCTTATGCACATTACCTCCTTCCCATTTAACTAATCGCCTTGGCTATAATTATCGCTTATAAGGAGGATAACCGACGAATGAAGTCAATAAAACTAAAAGAATTTTAAATATATAAAAATATTTCAATAATGTCAAAATTCTATCGCGGATATTTGATCAATGTGAGTTTTCACGCTCCTCCGGTCGATGAACATAAAAATATTTGATTCTTCGCTATATCGTGTGCTAATCCGCTGTACAGCGGACTAATTAACCACGAATGAACACGAATGAAAAAGATATCACTTGGTAAGAGATTGATTCGGCACCGTTGAAATACAAAGAGGATGCCGAGCAAACCGAAGGAAATCAGCGCAATCAAAATAATCAGCGGAAATCAGCGGTTAAAGGA
>JABMRZ010000145.1 GCA_013202315.1 Candidatus Tariuqbacter arcticus
AATTTGTTTCGGATTTCGAATTTCGAATTTCGAATTTGTTCCGGCTCGTCCGGGTTAGGTTATTCCCAGGTAACTTTATAGAAAAAGGGTCCATTCTGAAATACACCGGCATCGGTGTATTCGGTTTCCGATGTGGAATCATAAGGCGTCATCCCGGCAATATCGAAATATGGGCTGTCCGACCTGTAGATATAATAAACCGACGCATCTTGCACTTCACCCCAGTTCAAAACGACATCGTCTTGCACGATTGAAATACACATATCATCGATATTCAGCGAGCCCAGATGAACGGGAGTGTTCGTGGTGAACTTAATCGCCCTGCCGTCCGATAAAACAGCCGCTCCGTCCGGATAGCCGTTCCAATAGGTATATTGGATACCGATTTGACTGGTCTGGTCTTCAATTCCCACAGTAGCGAAATGATTATCGCTGTAAATGCCGAAAACATTCCATACCTCTTCATACTGGAAAAGGATTTCGCCGTCGCCGGTTTCGGTGGGATGATATTCAGGATCATAGAGGATAACTTGGAATTTTTCCGGCGGATTTCCGGGCGCGCTGTTCATTACATTCCATTCAATGATCAGGCGATGCCCATCTGCATCGTAATAAGCATAAACCTTCTTCGGTGGTGAATTTATTAGATATAAATCATCCCAAAACGGCGCTGCCATAGCATAAGGTCCAAGTGTGTTGGGGATATTCCAGTTGCGGAAATTAGTATAGTAGGCCATATCTTCTCCGAAAGCCAGCCAGCCATTGGAACAGACGGCTATGGTGGTATATTCGACTCCGTAATAGGTGAAAGTGAAAGGAATATTTATCGGTACCGTATCGTCCTGCTCGTCGCCGTAATCTGAAAGCGGCAGGAGAATCCCCGGATATTGATAACCGGGAACATTCGAATCGATTTCCACCCAATCATATCCGGGGCAGCCCGTATACAGAGTATCGGTATCATCGAGAGCGTAATAACCATATTCATCCGGTCCCAGGGGATCGGAAGAAACTTTGGAACCTATTTGCAGTTCGAAAGCGGTAGTGTCCGCATAGCCATTATCGCCGTTCAGGTAAATCTCGAAATCGATAATTGCGCCCGGAATTGTATAGGGTGAAGCTTCAAGGAGAAATGTGTCCGAGGCGGTTTGGCCGGCGCCGATGTTTCCATAATCAGCGGCATTTTGGAGAATATATATGTATTCATTCAGACAATACAGTTCAGCGAATAGCGATTCCGCCGATAGTCCGCCTCCGTTCACCAGGGTGATTACAATTTCAACCTGTTCGCCGGGATCGATTTGGTTATTAGTGTCTATAACCGTATGGCTTTGATACACAACATCGGGCGCTGCAACGGGCAGAGGCATACCTGAAACCCACTGACCTTGATCGCAGGTGATATTTAGGTCGAAATCAAGCGTATAATCGTCTGAAGCTTCGGTTGAAACCGTGAATACGAAGCTTGGCATAACTACCGGAGAAACCGATTGAGGAAGTAAATCGGGAAATGTTTGAATGGAATCGGAAAGAGATATCAGTTCGTCATCGGTGATCAGAGCAGTGGAAATGTTAGCGGCGGTCAGGGACTGACCGAAATTTTTCAGGGAAATACCCAGCTCAATGGTCTCGCCTGGATTTATGTTGTCATCATCGTTTCCGGAGGATTGGCCTATGTTGTCATCGTCGATTGTTACATTCAGATAATTTATGAAGATGTCTTCAATTTGCAAAACAACTCTGCCCAGATACGGTTTGTAATTATGCCTACAGCAAGTTACATCCGTTTCACCTTCAATCTGTTGGGGCAGTTGAAATTCGACCTCACCATTTTCACCGGTTAGAACGAATGAATGAATATCGTCACCATACAGGCAGACATCGACATTTTCCAATGGGAGCCCCGATGCGGAATCGACAACAGCGATTGTCAGATTGGTCGAACCGGCCGGTATGGTATCCTGATAAATGACCGTCATAGTCTGAGGTATATCGGTCCACAACTGGCAGCTGGGATCGCCGATGAGGTTATTCCATTCGCAAAAATCCTCGACGCTGGTTGGATTATAGGGATAATTAATATATAGATAATACTTGCCGTTGTTCAGCGCGTCTCCCATACCATAGACGCCGTAATCGTAAAAGGCTGAGAAAATCCCCATATCGAGACAATTGTTATGCCTGGTATGCGTGCCATGTGTGGCAGTGCCGACTGCGCCGATTGCGCCGGTGGGATTCGACGGTGTTCCCACCCGGAAGAATTCCTCACTGTTGGCGCTGGCGGAAGTAGTGATATCCCCGGTTTCGCAGGTAATTGTGACCACGAAAGGGAGCTTGAATGAATTCACCAGAGCGTTTGTAGAAGCGTTGTTCCATCCGGTCATACCGATAAAGCCGCGGAAATTGTAGAATCCGATACCGGAATTGAATGCATTACTGGTGAAGGTGCTTATTGAACCGCCCATTGTGAACCACATAGTATCGACGGCGGTGTATCCGTTCATCAGCGCTTTATAGCGGATAGCCCGCTTAGTCTGGATAGTGGAAATACCGGATGATTGATGAGCGGCGACTACCGCGCCTTTCTTATACCATTCTGTCTGCCCCATATAAGGATTCGATTCATATCCGATAACCTTGCTGACCTCGGTCATAAGCTGAGTGGTGTTTGCGCAGGAAAACCTTCCTACGGCGATATCGGCTAAAAAATCGTCCCCTTCCAGCCTGGAATAATCATGGTCTCCGAATGGATTGGAAGCCGGAACCGCTACCGATCCGGCGCAGTCCCCTATCAGGATCAGATATGCAAGCTGCGGCTCGGAAGTGTCATAGACATCCTGGATGTATGTCGTTATTTGCGATGCAGTGGAACCGGTCTGCGAAAGGTCGGCGACGATGGTGGGGAAGCCTTTGCGCTTCTTCCATTCGACTAAAGGCTGGATAATATTCAGAACAGTTGGATTGTCCGGGGCGATTATCAGCAGAGAACCCAAAACTTCGTCCTCTTCCAAATCGAGCAGGCTGTAATTGGCAATCAATGATTCATAAATAGGTGCGAATGAACGGGATATGGTAACAGGTTCAGAAGCAAGTATATTTTCGACACCGCCCGTTTCGAAGTTCAAAGTGACTTCAATGCTGCGGTAAAGCGTTAGGATTCTTTCGACCGGATTGTATCTGGCCGGGTTGACGGAAACCCTCACTATCCTTAAATCCCTTAAGACAACCGGTCTGCCGGCTTCAGCGGCATTTTCAGGGAAAAAGCGGTCTGTATTGTAGGTTTCATTATCGTATGTCAATTCTATGTTGGGGTCGATATCGCTCAATGGGACTTGCATAGATGGCAAAATATCAATGTCTTCCTTGATTAAAACATCATCGTATTCATACCGAAAACTTACTTTTGCCTGAGCTGGCACAGCCACAAGCCTTGAAACCACCGGAAGCGACGGCTTGCCTTCTATGTCAATATTGCCTTCGCCGGGGATTGCCACTTCATAACCGTTCATCGAAGGGATATATTTGAGCAGGGTTCCGTTTATTCGGAAAGCCAGCTTTATCGTGTTTTCGTTATGTATGGGTATATCGACTGTTACCAACGGTTCATCTCCCTGAATTCTTCCGAACCATTCTGTCGTATTGGAAAGTGAACTGGAAATGAATATCAGTAAGAAAATAGAGGATAGAAGGGATAGAAATGCAGTTCTCCCTTTTAGAATGATTTTCCCGCCGTTGCGATTTTGTAGCATTTTATACCCCTGGGAAAATGAAAAATGGTTCCTCTCTGTTTTGTATGGGTAGATTTTTTTTAATCTTTGAACCGCTGATTCTTTTGATTGCGCTGATTTCATTCAGTTTATTCATCATCATTTTTGTATTTCAACGGTTCAGGATCAATCTCTTACCAAGTGATATCTTTTTATTCGTGTTTATTCGTGTTCATTCGTGGTTAATTAGTTTGCATTACCCACACGATATAGCGAAAAACTAACCAATACAAGATATTCATTTTTTAGGAAAATGTCAAAACGAGCCGGAATATAATTTAATCGGTTATCCAGTTTAGTCAGGAAGAAGTCTTGGATCGGACTTGCACAAGATTTTTATGCTGATGTTGTAATTGTTTCAGTTTTCGCCGGGTTACTCTTCGCTTGAAACCGGCGGGAACGGAAGGTGGGTTAATAACCCAC
>JABMRZ010000146.1 GCA_013202315.1 Candidatus Tariuqbacter arcticus
AATAATTCTGAAATAAATAGCGTTATCGAGAATTTTTTGTCGATGTTGCTGCGGTAAGCGCCTAATAGTTGCTGTGTGTCTATTTCAAGGGTTTTATGAGTTTGAGGTGATTTATTCTTTATAAATAAAATCGTTTTTATTGTCTATGATTGCTTGAAATTGTGAAATAGAATCATTAATTTATTGGTTTATGGTAAAAAACACTTCCAAAGACGGACAATTCAAACCGGTCAAGAGGAGCTTGCGGGTGGGAGTGGTCGGTTTAGGCCAATGCGGGGGAGCGATGGCGCTATCGTTCGCCCTGTTGGGGTATGATGCAATAGCGTTCAATACTTCCGAGACCGACCTGCGCGGTTTGGATTTACCTGATTCCCGCAAATTCTTTATGTCGCGGAAGGGGAGCGATGGCGTGGGCAGGGACCGGGAACTGGGCGGCGCTATTTTCAGAGCAAATTCCGCCAAAGTATTGGATGCGATTCAACGGCTGTTAGGAAAATGCGAACACTTCATCGTTTGCGGCGGTTTGGCGGGAGGCACCGGTGGTAATTTGGGCAAGCTGGCGGGGGTAATTGGAGAAATGAAACGACCTATGACCGCCATCGGCGCTTTGCCGAGGAAAGAAGACGGTTCGATAGATAAATTCAATGCGGTGATGGCTTTGGGAGAGATAGCGAAGGCTCCGATTAACAGCTTAATCCTGGTGGACAACAGCAGGATATCGAGGGTGTTTCCGGGTGCGACTATGGATGCCGCTTTCAAGGGCGCCAATAATTTTATCGCCGGGCAGCTCGATTACATTAACCGATTGAGTCAGGATGAAACCTTCGTTCCGATGCAGGCCTTCGACGGTGAAGATTTTAGAAAGGTCTTTAGCTGTCAAGGGCTGTTGACTTATGGTTCTACAACCGATTTCTCCATACCTAAAGGGCTGGAGCAAACGGAGATCATCCATAAAATCATAGTGGAGGATTCCCTATGGCCATCGGGATTTGACCTCGCCAGAGCTCAGCGGGCGGCGCTAGTCATTTGCGCTCCTGAATCGTTTTTTCAGAAACAGAGCGCAGATTATTGGAAAGACTGGATGGAAGCGGTTTCCGGATTGACCAGAGGGTGCGGCTGTTATTTCGGACTATTCAAAATTCCGGAGGGGGTGAAACCCCGCTTGACGGTGATTTTCTGCGGAATGGGCTTCCCTGAAGGAGTGAGGGAGTTGATGGATGAAGCCCGTTTAGAGGCGCAAATGATGCGCAACAAGATGGAGAAAGATATCGCCATCGAAGAGATGACAGAAATGGAAGAGTTCAATTTCTTCGGGGATATTGAACAGACCGATGTTGATGAAGTTTTGGAGGTTGAATCAGGAGATGATTCGCGGGAGGATTTAGATGCTGAAATGGAAGAAATCGATCTATTCGCGATGGGAGACGATGAGGGTGAAACAGCGATGGTCGAAGATATGGTAAAAGCGAGCATTAGCGAAGAAATTGATGATGATGGAGATGCAGTTGAGGCGTTAAAGCCGCCCAAAAGAGTATGGCCTTATTTAGCGGGCGGAATAGGAATGATTGTGGTTGTGGCGGTCTTGATCCTGATTCAGGCGGGTTATTTCAGTTCTCAAAATGCGGTTTATGAAGGTGAGAAGCCGGCTTTTGAGAAGCCGCTGGAACAGCCGGAAATGGCGGCGGTTATTCCGCGAGGATGTGTGTTTGTCAATCCGATAGCGGAATTATATCTTTTAGTTGTGGATAAATCGAAGCGCAGATTGGATTTATGTACCTTTACTCCGGATTTGAATGTTCTGAAGAGCTATCAGTGCATGGTAGGGTGGAGTTACGGTGGTGAAAAGGGTGGGATTAATACGCCGACGGGAATATATTTCCCAAGGATAAAAATGGAAGGAGATTCTATCCTCCCGGACTTCGGGTCGATTGCATTTCGGTTGGATTATCCCAATCCTTTTGATTCATTGGATGTTACGGAGGGTGATGGATTGTGGCTGCGGGGGTGCGCCGGGAATTCGCCTTCTGAAGAAGATACTAAGGGCAGTATTGTTTTAGATAAAATCGATATGGTTGATTTAGCCAAATTCGTCGAATTAAACACAACACCCGTTATAATTTATGATAGGGTAAATTCGGTCGCGCCTGAATCATACAAGGCGTTGAACGCTGAGATAAACCGCTTCCTAACCAGCTGGAAAAATGCCTGGACGGGCAGAGATTATCTGGCGTATTCCAGCTTTTACGCATCGGATTTCCAGCCGCAGAGGGGCAGCAGAAAAAGATGGCTGGCGGCGAAAAAGAAGCTGTTCCCTGAAGTGGAATATATTAAAGTCGAAATCGATTTACTCAATATTTTTCAGACGGGCGATGGGGTTGTGCTGTTGTTTAATCAAGATTATAAATCGAATGTTCACAGTGATTACGGTTTGAAACGAATGTATTTGCAAAAGAGAATGGGAAAATGGATGATAGCGGCTGAGGATTGGTTCCAGGATAGAATCAGGACAAGATAAGATATTTGATATAATATTAATAGGTGTATTTTATAGATATATAATTATCGGATTCGGTTGCTGTCGTCATGCTGAACGAAGTGAAGCATCTCGATATTGTTTAACTTTAAATTCTTCACTCTATTTAGAATGACTATATTGAAGTATCAAAATTTATAAGAGTAACTCATACAACCGGGATTTTCTTGAACAACAGAACAGATGCTCCTTGTAACAGTTTAATACTTGGAGTTAAGGGAATTGGAACAGGAATATGATAAGGAAGATACAGCAGATAAAGAGTCATCATAGGGAACTGGGCGAGAAGATGATGGAAGCGGCTTCAGACCCAAAAACTTATTCCAAACTGGCGAAGGAATACAGCCGGCTGGAAAGGATTATCCAAGCCTCTGAAAAACTGCGGGCGCTGGAAGATGAGATTCAAGGAGACAGGGAAATAATTGAATCTTCAGAAGATGAAGAACTGATGGAATTAGCAAAGGAAGAATTACCGGAATTGGAAACGAAACGCGACGAGTATGAGAATGCAATAAGACTGATGCTGCTGCCGCCGGACCCGCGTGATAACCGAAATATCATCGTGGAAATCCGCGCCGGCACCGGCGGTCAGGAAGCGAGCCTGTTCGCGGGGGATCTATATCGGATGTACCGCAGCTTCGCCGAAAGGAACAATTGGAAGATGGATACGCTGTCGTCGAATCCCTCCGATTTGGGAGGATTCAAGGAAGTCATATTTTCCATCGCCGGAGAGGGAGTATATTCGCGGATGAAGTTCGAGAGTGGAGTTCACCGGGTTCAAAGAGTGCCGGTTACGGAAGCATCGGGAAGGATACACACTTCGGCGGCGACGGTGGCGGTGCTGCCCGAAGCCGAAGAAGTGGAAGTGGAGATCAATCCGGATGATTTGAAGATAGATGTGTTCCGTTCCTCGGGACCGGGGGGACAAAGCGTAAATACCACCGATTCAGCGGTGCGTATAACTCATATCCCGACAGGGTTGGTAGTTACATGCCAGGATGAGAAGTCGCAATTGAAGAACAAGGTTCAAGCGCTTAAGGTCTTAAGAGCCCGGCTTTATAACATTGTTTTGATGGAGCAGGAGGCTAAAGAAGCGCAGATGCGCCGGCAAATGGTCAGCACCGGCGATAGAAGCGCCAAAATCCGCACTTATAATTTCCCCCAGGGGAGAGTCACCGACCATCGTATTAAATTGACCCTGTATCGATTGGAAGAAATTATGGACGGCGATATCGGTGAACTTGTGGAGAGGCTGCGGACAGCGGATAGTGAAGAGCAATTAGCCAGTTTGGAGTTGGAGAGATGATCCGCGCGAAGGAACTGACGGTTCGGGAATCTTTGATAATCTGTGCGCAAAAACTCCGCGATGCAGGGGTGGAGAATCCGAAAGGAAACGCGGAAATCATCCTATCGAAGATCTTGGAAATGAATCGGTCGGAATTATTCCTGAATTATTCCAGACCGTTAGTTCTGAACGAACGGCGGCAATTGGAACGGCTGCTATGGAGGAGGATTATCGGTGAACCGGTTCAGTATATTGTTGGCGAAACGGAATTTTTCGGACTCACTTTTAATGTCGACAGACGGGTAATGATACCAAGACCGGAGACGGAATTACTGGTGGAATGGGCGTTGGAATGCTTGAATGGGTTGGAGTCGCCGAAGGTGCTGGATATTGGCACCGGTTCGGGAGCGATGGCGGTGGCGATTGCGGCAAATACATCATGCAGGGTGACCGCGGTCGATAAGAATTTGGCTGCGTTGGAACTGGCGGCTGAAAACAGCCGGTTGAATGATGTGAGAGAGCGGATACAATTCGTGGCAGCGGATTTATTCAACGAAGATTTCCGGGAATCCGTGGGCGGAAAATATGATTTAATAGCCTGCAATCCACCGTATATATCGAGAGTCGAAATGGAGGGACTGCCGGCGGAGATTCAGCGGTTTGAACCGTATGAAGCGCTGACCGACGGCAAAGACGGATTGGAATACTGCCGTCGATTAGTGGAGATTATTCCGCAAGTATGCAGGAACGGAAGTTGGGTGATGGTCGAAACGGCGGAAATGCGCGCTGAGGAGGCGCTGCATATTCTCAGCAAAGTCTTGATGAATGTGACTTTGAAGAGTGATTTGGCTGGGCGCCCCAGAATTGTGGGAGGGCGATGTTCTTTAAATTAGAAGCGCGGGTGGGTTCGGCGCGAGCCGGGGTTCTTTGCACTTCACATAATGAAATATCGACTCCGGTATTTATGCCGGTGGGGACATCCGCCACGGTGAAGACATTGTCACCGGAGGAATTGGAAGCCGCGGGAGTTCCCATCATTTTGGGGAACGCTTATCATTTATATTTGCGACCCGGGGCAGAAGTCATCGAATCTGCAGGGGGGCTGCATAGATTTATGAACTGGAAGGGTTCGGTTCTGACTGATTCGGGAGGGTATCAGGTTTTTTCGCTGGGGGAATTAAACAAGGTCGACGATGATGGGGTCGAGTTCCAGTCTCACATCGATGGTTCTTACCATTTCTTCACCCCAGATAAAGTGATCGATATAGAGTTGGCGCTAGGCGCCGATATCATAATGTGTTTGGATGTATGCTCGCCGTATCCTTGTGAACCGGTTCGGGCGGAGGAGGATAACCGCCGGACTTTGGATTGGGGTAAGCGCTGCAAAGAGCGTTTTGAATCCGCAAATCCGGTTTGTGAGTATCGGCAGTATTTGTTTCCGGTGGTGCAGGGGTCGACTTATGAAAGTATCAGGAAGCGGTCGGCTGAGGGGTTGGTGGAGATGGATTTTCCGGGGTATGCGGTGGGTGGGTTGTCAGTGGGGGAACCGGTAACGGCTTTCAGGGAGTTGGCTGAATTCAGTGTGAATCTGTTGCCTGAGGATAAGCCCCGGTATCTTATGGGGACGGGAACGCCGCAGGATTTATTATATTCGGTGGGGATGGGGTACGATATGTTCGATTGCGTGATGCCAACAAGGAACGCTCGGAATGGACAGTTATTCACACATACAGGGAAGCTGAACATCAGGAATGCGGGTTATACGACCGATTTCGCCCCGCCGGATGGTGAATGCAATTGTTATACCTGCCGTAATTTCAGCCGGGCGTATTTGCATCACCTATTTATGGCGGAGGAAATTTTGGGATTGAGATTGGCGAGTATTCATAACACTCACTTCTTCCAGGAAATGATGCGGGAAGCGCGGGAACATATTATTGCGGGTGATTTCTACCTATGGCGGAAGGATTTTTTGAAATATTATGATTGAAGTGTGAAAGTTAGAAAGTGTGAAGGTATAAAAGTAATAGGATGCAAGTTCATCTAAAAGAACAATAAAGTTGAAAGACTTAAATGCGGGGAAGTATTCAATCATTCGTACATATCTAAATCGAGAGATGTAATGTGGTCTTATAGTACTTTGATTATTTTAGGCGGAGCTTTATTAATTGCAGCGCTGGTCGTATCGCTTTTTTGGTTAAAGGCGCAGGTTGGTAAGCGAACTCTCGAATTGCAGAAGGCGGTAGATCGAATCCAGGCTCAGAATGAAGCGTTGGAGAAGGAAATAATAGACCGTAAGGATATTGAGGTAACTTTACAGAAGGCGCGGCGCGATTATCAGACTATTTTCGATGCGGTGCCCGAAATGATTTGGTATGTCGATAAACAGCACAAGATAATCCGAGCGAACCAGGCGGCGGCGAGATCGCTTAAAGTCCCGGTAGAACAATTAGTCGGGAAATCGATGTACGAACTGTTTGGCGCGGAAGCGGTCAAATTCTGCCGGAACAATGCGGTGATAATTGAGAGTGGTATGCCCAAATTCGGGATTAAGGAGATGTATATCTCTCCACAAGGCGATGAGAGGTGGGTGCAAATCAGCAAGGTGCCTTATTACGACCAACAATCCGCCATCGCCGGCTTGATAATCGTTGCTGAAGATATTACTGAACGGGAAGCTGCCGCGCAGGAACGGGAACAACTCATCACCGAATTGCAGGAAGCGGTGACTAAAATTAAGACATTGACTGGCATGATACCAATCTGCTCCCACTGTAAAAAAATCCGTGACGATAAAGGTTCCTGGAATAAACTCGAAGCATTTCTAATGGAACATTCGGATGCGGAGTTCAGCCACGGTATTTGCCCGGATTGTATGAAAAAGCTGTATCCGGACTATTATAAGAATAAACAAAATAACCAATAATGAATACAGTGTATAATTTCAATAATATGGAGTAAAAATGTTGTTACACTTTTTAGCAATGACAACGCCGCAGGGCGAAGGCGGCGCGCAAGGCGGCGGTGGGATTATGACTTTCCTGCCCTGGATAGCCATCATCCTGATTTTCTATTTCCTGCTCATCCGCCCGCAAGCCAAGCGTCAGAAACAGCATCAGCAAATGCTGCGGCAATTGAGAAAAGGTGACAAAATTGTCACCTCCGGCGGTGTTCATGGGGTTATCGTGGGCATCAAAGAAAATTCCAATGTCCTCACCGTAAAAATCGCCGATAAAGTGCGAGTCGAGGTTGAGCGGAGTTCCATCACTCGTGTAATACTCGGCGATTCTGAGGATGATGCAAAGAAGAGTGATTTATCGTAACAGTAAACGATAGACTATAGACCGGTTTCCGGGTAGTTGCGGGATTAACCTGAATTATTATAGCCATTCTTAAAAATAATGTCTTATCTTATCTACATTTAAATAATATTCTAAGT
>JABMRZ010000147.1 GCA_013202315.1 Candidatus Tariuqbacter arcticus
CCCGCATGCTTTTAGCGGGAATCCATAAACTATTTTAATGCTAAGTTGTTCAACCCCAGCGTGATAATGGTTTATCGTGAGGATAATAATGGGATTATTTAATAGTTTTTATTTAACGACGAGGTCTGGATTTCCGCTTTCGCGGGAATGACATCTTTGGACTATGTGGAACAGTGTAGTGTAAACTATAAATTGCCCCAATTAATATCACTGCAGATGTTCAATTTGGGAGTTCTTATCGATGATAAGATTAAGTCTGCGAAATAAGTTAATCGTTTTTTCGGTGGTCTTGGCGCTCATTCCCGTTAGTATTGCCGGCTGGAATATGATAAAGATATCACGGGATGAGCAGAAGAGCGCAGCCAATGATGAACTCAGTTCGGTCGCCGAAGAAATCGCCAGTGGAATCGATAATTTCTTCATCAATACCTGGGGGACGCCTCTGCTCCTGGTGCGTGACGCTTGGGATAGCGAAAACCTAGGCCCGGGTCAAAAAATCGAACTCCTCAAGCTGGGATTAATCCAAATTGAAGATGTAGTATCGCTTCAGATAGCTCTGGAAGACAACCCTCAACCGTTTATTTTCACCCAGACCAAATTCAGCAAACTGCTTTCAGAAGCGGGGATGAACCCGCGGGATGCTCTGTATCTGCCGCCGGATAAGACATCCTCGTTAATAACCGAAAAGGATATCTCCATCGGCGATTTAGACTATATTCCGGAAGTTGATTCATGGTTGATGACGATAGTCATTCATTTGGAAAAGGAGTTATTGGGCAGCCGGGCGAATCTTTTCGCCAGGGTCAATTTGGAGCGCTTGAAGCGGAATATTGAAGCTCATCCCTTCGGCAAGAAGAATCAAATCACCCTCATCGAACCTGACGGACGGAAAATCTTCGACAGCGCCAGAAGCGAAATCGGGCATTTGGAATTAGTGAAAGAAGCGCTTCAAGTGATGGCAGGGGGGACTAAGGTTGTCGGAGTGTTCCATTATGCGCGGCCTTCCGGTGAACGGATGCTGGCGGCTTACGCCTTCCCATTCCACTTTGATTGGGGAGTGTTGGTGGAAAAGTCCGAAGCGGACGCCTATTTAGCGGTGACTAAAATGACTCACAGCCTTATCTTCTGGCTGCTATTGGGATTCTGCGTGGCGGTTCTTATGGGGATTGTGGTCGCATACTCATTGACCAGTCCTTTACGAAAATTAACCCGGGCGGCGCGGACTTTAGCCAAAGGCGACTTCTCGATTAAAATGGAAGGCAGAGAACGCAGAGACGAAATTGGAGAATTGTCGAATGCTTTCTCCAAGATGGTGGGCGATTTACAGCGGTATATCTCTGAACTAACCGAAACTACCAAACAGAAGGAACGCGCAGAAAGCGAACTGAAACTCGCACGCGACATTCAGCAAAACTTCATCCCCAAAGAATTCCCTCCGCTCAAAGAAATTGAGTTCTACGGTAAGTGCGATCCTGCGCGGGAAGTGGGCGGCGACTTCATCGACTATATACAGATCGACGAATATACCTATGGCTTCGTCATCGGCGATGTGTCCGGCAAGGGGGTGCCGGCGGCGCTGTTTGTGTCGATGTGCCGCACCTTATTCAGAATATTGAGCGCGCGGATAAAGGAACCAATGGAAGTGCTGGAACATCTAAACAAGAAAATCATTGAATTCGACCCCAGCGGAAATTTGTTCATTACCATATTTTACGGCATCTACGACTTACGCACAGGCAAGTTCAGCTATTCAAATGCGGGGCATAATATGCCTTTCGCAAAGGTCGCTAATAATCCCCAGTTTGCCGATGGTCTCGGTATGCTTTCGAGGATGAAAACTATGGTGGCGGGGATGTTCGAGGATATACCCCTGGAATCGGCGGAATTGATATTGTCGCCCGGAGATTCGATTGTATTCTATACCGATGGAATGACGGAAGCTCTGGATATGGATGAACGGGAATTCGGTGAAGACCGGCTCCGTCAATTATTGAACGATAAGAATAGTCTTACCGCCCAGCGAATTTGTGAAGAAACGATACAGGAGGTCAAGAATTATCAGGTAGGAAGGCCGCAATTCGATGATATGACTATGTTCGTCGTCAAGGTGCTTGAAGTTTAGAATCCGGTTTTTAGCTTTTTCCTTTAAATATAAGTTATTAATTCACAGTATATTAGATAAATCAAAGAAATGGAAATGACTTTTATGATTTCAATGCTTTTAAAGCCTTCTCCTTATTCTCGGCAATGTTAATGACTTCCGATAATCCTGTCAGCTGGAACAGTTGATTAATTTCCTTTTTAAGGTTATATATCACCAGACCGCCGTCGATACCGATTAGTGTTTTTGCGGCATAGAGCAGGAAACCAAGCCCGGCGCTGGAGATATATTCCAGTTCACTCATATCCCCCAAAAACCATTTCTCCCCCTTTTCGAGTTGTTCCTCCATCCACTTCTGGACCTGAATGTGATTGCTTTGGTCGACCCTTCCTTCAACGCAAAAAAGGAGGATGCCGCCTTCTTTTACTCCGCTTATCTTCACTTTTAGTCCTCTAATGTAATGGTATTCGGATTAAAATATCGATTTAAAGAGAATTCTCATAAAAACCGACTAAAATCCATATACTTTGGCGTTGCCCAATTTATCTTCAAGTTTGATTTCAGTCAATTTCATGGTTCCGACTGCAGTTACCGGTATCGAAACCGTCCCTTCAAATCGACCGGAAGCGCTGGAGAAGCGGAGGTAGCCGCTATAAGCGAAATCGCCGATGCTGATTGAGTATGCAGCCGCTTTCTTCAAACCCGAATGATCTTCGGCATACACCAAAATCTGCACTTGACCGCCCCCGCTGACTTTCTTGGGTGAAAATTCATACTTCAAGAGTTTAGGGGGTTGATTATCGCAGAAGATATCTTTGGAATACTCCGTTTCATTGCCAACGGCGTCCACCGCTGTTAGGCTGATATGATTGTCGCCTGGTTCGATTTGCAGAGTTTGCTTGAATTCGCCTTGTTCGAGAGGAATTTTCACCCCGTTCAGGAACAGGAATTCGCCCCCCTCCACCCTGCCTTTCAAGATTATCGAGCTTTGAGCCATGACAGTTGGGATGTCCTCTCCCAAGATGATTTTGGGTGGGAATTCATCTATTTCGACGGTAATATTATTTTCGCAGGAATCTCCAGATGGAGAGACGGCGGTGACTGTAAAACGAGCAGCTTCTTTTTCCAGAAAGATACTGAATTGGAAGTTTCCCAACTCATCGGCGAAAGTATTGGCTGAAAAGGAGTAATCGAGCGAATGAATCGTAACTTTGAAGCCCGGTTCGACCTTTCCTGACAATAGAAAAGCCTGGTTCGCTACCAGGAAATGGTCAGGGGAAGACCGCACTATATCCGGGTCGAAGACGATTCCGGCGGTTCCAGACGGTTTGAATGTTACCTTTCGACATAACTCGGTTATATTTCCAGCATGGTCTATGGCTTGAAGTATGATTTCATTTGCGCCTTCCTGTAGAGTTTGTATAGCTGAAAAGGCGCCGCCTTGGTCGACCTCGACTATTTCGCCGTTAATGGTCAATACAGCGCCTTTTTCGGTTTCGCCGGAAATTACGATTGCGCTTTCAAAGACCAATTCATTATCTTTGGGCATATTCAGCAATAAATAGGGCGGCTGATCGTCGATCGTTATCCTGAAAGCTCTGGAGTAGCTGTAGGGACCCGCCAGCTCCAAATCATCCTGGGCTGAAACGCGCCAATGATAAACGCCGCTTTCCAACGAGGAGAGCTGCGAAAAAGACGGTTCACTTAACTTGTTACTATAGACAATTTGACTGAATGATTTATCGCGGGCGATTTCCAGGCGGTATTGAGATGCGCCAGGTATGGATTCCCAGGCTAATTCGTTTTTTTGTTCATAGAACTCGCTGCCGTCTTCGGGACTAAGCAATTTAACTTTGGATAATAGTTCGTGCGGCGAAGTCGGCGGCTGGTTATGTTTAACGATTGACCCCTGGTCCTGTTCCAGGACTACGGTCTGACCGGCTGAGGTTATGCCCAGTTTACCGTCGTAGTTGGCAAATCTGGCCGCTTCCTTGTCCATTCCAATTCTGAAGCAGTCGGAATTGATGTCGGTCTCTACACCCGGGACTTCCAATTTGAACTCCTCACTTGCGCTCCCGCCGCCGAGGAGAGCATAAAAGTCCCCTTCAATCAGACCGATGGTGGATTTGTTCCTGTTTTCCAGCAGATTGACTCTCATTTCCTGAATCAGAACCTGAGAATTTTCTTCCAGCCGCAGGCGGCTTTGATCCAGGAAGAGGATTTCCGCGAACGATTTTGAAAGAGTCCGGACTTTCTCCTCTTCGATCAGGATTGCGCCGATTACCACACTATTCCACATCAAATCGGACGGCGTTCGGTTTTGCACGGTTCCCTGGCGATAGTGAACGGTCGCTTGACCGGCGACTTCCTTATTTGCCAGGCAGATTTCGTAAGCGTGCTGACCAGCGGCGGTGGATAGTCTCGCTAACCTGAAACTCCCATCCCAATCACCGGCTTTGCGAGCTTCGATGGCTTGATTGCGGAGGTTGATGGCGCTGTCGATTATGGCGGCGGCGAAAATCTTCGCCCCAGCTTCATCGACAGCCTGGGTTAATTCAAGCGCTTTCTTCAATTCGTTATTGGCGCGGGATATCGATTTAACCGGGATATTAAGGGTCATTCCAGCTTCGATATCGGCGGCGGAATTCACATTATTGGCGCGGAGAATATCCCGCCATAAATCGGGGTCGCCGAGATACTCTTCAGCGATTTCGCGAATGCTTTGGTCTGCCTTAACGGTGATGGTCAGCGTATCACCTATTTGAGCCCAAGATGAATTGGGGAAACAAAACAGGGTGAACAGCAGGCAAATGCTGTTAAATACGATAATTCTCTTCAAACTTGATATTTCCATAACATACAAATGAACTTATATTTTTGAATCACGATCTATAGATAAATTATGGTCTATTGACGAAGTCCCGCCGTACCGCACAAATCAATGATTACTAAACGAAAAATGTATTGGATTATTCCTTAAGCCGGTATAATTCCAATTTGAAACGCAAATTACCAATTAAAAATCATATTGTCAATTATTTTGTTGCAATAGGTTTAATTTATAGAATAGAGGAAGTCATTCTCAATATCATCTATTATACTATGAATAATACAATAAAATATTTGTTTTTTATTATATTTTTTTTTATATTGTTTTAACAATGCCCTCGATTACTGTCCGGCAGACAGTTTGTTAAAGACAATCAACAGTATATTATATTGATATATATAGATTTAAAACTCACAATATAAGGATTAAACAATGAGCCTTAAACCGGAAACCAGAGATTTCTTACAGAAGGAAAGCCTGGAGCGCTTTCTTCATTATGTAACCATTCACACAACCTCCGACGATGAAAAAGCCGGCAAGACACCTTCCACCGAACGACAATTTGATCTGGCGAAGATTCTTCGAGACGAACTTAAAGAATTGGGGCTGGAGAAGGTGGAACTTGATGAATACTGCTATGTCTACGCCACCTTGCCTTCCAATGTGGATAAAAATACGGTTCCCATCGGCTTCATCGCCCATATAGATACATCCAATGCGGTAAGCGGGGAAAATGTAAAGCCGATAATACATAAGAATTACGACGGTTCAGATATAGTGTTGTCTGCCGATCCCGCCGTAGTAATATCGCCGTCCGATGTTCCCTATCTGAAAAAAGTCGTGGGGGAAAATATCATCACCGCTTCCGGCGATACGCTGTTGGGCGCCGATGACAAAGCGGGTATTGCGGAAATTATGGCCGCTATGGCGGCTTTTAAAAAATTCCCGCAGCTAAAGCACGGAGAAATTAGAATCTGCTTCACTCCCGATGAAGAAATCGGGATGGGAACTGCGAAAATCACTCTGGATAAATTGGGAAAATACTGTTATACTGTGGACGGCAGTGAGCCCGGTGAGATAGAAAATGAATGCTTCGACGCCTATATGGTGGAGTTGACTTTCAATGGCGTTAATGTCCATCCGGGATTCGCCAAGAATAAAATGACCAATGCGGTCAATATCGCTGGCAGATATTTAGCCGACCTGCCCGAATGGGAATCTCCTGAACACACCGAAAAACGCGAAGGATTCTACCATCCGATGGGAATCAGCGGAAATGTGGAAAAATGCAGCTTCAAAATGATAGTCCGCGATTTCGAAAATCAAGCGAATTTGACCAGAATCGAAGCCCTCAAAAAACTGAACGCCGCCTATGAAGCGAGATATCCCAACTTGAAAATCGAGATGGAGGTTAAACATCAATATCAAAATATGCGTGAAGTGCTCGACAATTATCCCGAGGTAATCGAGTTAGCCGTTAAAGCCATCGAACTGAGCGAAATTAAAGTTATCCAGAATTACATTCGGGGAGGAACCGACGGCTCCAGACTGTGTCAGATGGGGATTCCGACTCCCAACCTGTTCGCTGGAGGAATGCTGTTCCACGGCAAGAAGGAATTCATCGCGGAATCGAGCCTGCGCAAGGCGGCGGAAACTATAATCCACCTGTCGGCTTTATGGGCGGACAAAGGAACCGATTAGAGAGGATTTTGAACAGTTCAGCCGAGAGTTGCTAACTGGTGGGGCTTCTTTTGAACAGTAAAATCTGAGTCATTCACAATTAAATATTTACAATATAATCGTTACATCTCACAAAGCAAGGGACTGTTTTTGTCATTGGGCCATGTCCAAAACACTGAATCACAGACTCTAAAACCGGAATATGTATGGAAGAACTGATTTATCTGGATAACGCAGCAACGGCTTGGCCGAAACCACAAAAAGTATATGAATTCATGGTCGAATTCTACCGTTCGACGGGAGTGAATCCCGGTCGAAGCGGATTTGATAAAGCGATTGAAGCGGGTAATATCTTCGAGGATTTACGCAAGCGGCTGACCAAGTTTTTCGGTGGGGATGAAGACGCGCCTGAAAGACTCTGCTACACCTACAACGCCACCGACGCTCTCAACCTCATCATTCAGGGGCTCGCCTCGGCGGGGGATCATATTGTCACTACTAATGTTGAGCATAATTCAGTGATCAGACCGGTGAATCATATGGTTCGTGATCACGGCGCCGAAGCGACCTTCGTTCCCTTCAACGGTGAAGGATTCGTTGAGCCCGATGAAATCCGCAAGGCGATAAAGCCGAATACCAAAGTGGTCATCGTCAATCACGGCTCCAATGTCCTGGGCACAATTCAGCCGATGAAGGAAATTGGGCGGGTATGCGAGGAAATGGAAGTCTTATTCGTCATCGACACTTCACAGACCGCCGGAGTAATACCCATTGATATGAATGAGATGAAAGTGGATGCGCTGGCGTTCACCGGCCATAAAGCGATGATGGGATGCACCGGAATCGGCGGATTATGCGTGCGAAAGGGAGTTGAAATTCGACAAACGCGAGGCGGTGGAACCGGAGTAAGATCCGCTTATCCTTACCATTTGGAAGAATACCCCTTTAGAATGGAATTTGGCACTCCCAATATGGTCGGTATCGCCGCTTTGTGGGCTGGACAAGACTGGATCGAAGAACAGGGGATGGAAAATATCCGCCGGCATGAAATGAAGCTGGCGATAAAACTGCTGAATGGATTCAGGGAAATTGAAAGGGTCATTATTTATGGATGCGACAATATGGAAGAACATCTATCGACTATCACCATCAACATTGAGGGGATGGATGCCGGTGATGTTGGTATTATGCTGGATGTCGACCATAATATAGCCACCCGGACAGGGCTGCACTGCGCTCCTCTGGTGCATCGACAGATCGGAACGCTGGAAATTCACGGCGGGGTAAGGTTCTCAATCGGAGCCTTCAACACTGAAGAACATATTGACACTGCGATTGAAGCGGTGCGAGAAATCGCAGGTTCTGTTAAAATGAAATAATTCACTAAAAAAAACATGGGAGGTGTTAAAGGTAATTTAATTAAAACAGAAGAGGAATCGATGTCAGAAAGTGAACAAATCAAATTATTAGCCGAGCAGTTGAAAATCATAGGGGATCCTGTTAGGCTGCGAATTGTAAGACTATTAGCATCACGCGAACTATCGGTTGGGGATATAACTAAAGTCCTCGATCTGCCTCAACCGACAGTATCACGGAAATTGGCCGAGTTGAGGCGTGCGGGGGTTTTAAAAGATA
This sequence comes from Candidatus Tariuqbacter arcticus, assembly GCA_013202315.1. GTDB lineage: Bacteria > Electryoneota > Tariuqbacteria > Tariuqbacterales > Tariuqbacteraceae > Tariuqbacter > Tariuqbacter arcticus. Next base: position 8,247 of record JABMRZ010000147.1, read on the forward strand.
ACCGCCGAGGGAAGAAGATCTTCTATAGCTGGACGACAAGATTCGGCCACACTGAACTGCGGGGAGTTGTGATGACTGCCAAAGCAAGAGAATTCACCAGCGATTTGAAAACCCTGGAACAGATTAATCTGCTTCGCAAGGGACGCTAAGCGATTACTCGTCAACTCGTTCGAATTCAAGGGTGCAGACTCTGAAATTCTGGTGAGGCGAAAGCCACATCCACTCATCACTGATTTCAGCGTTTAGTCGGAAGTCGAGGGCGATCCACCAAGACTACTTATATCGTGCCTAATATAAGTGGAGTATTTGGGTTCTTTATTATCTCGTGTGGGTAAATCACCCCTTGTCATCCCTGAAATACCCTGTCATTCCCGCATGCTTATAGCGGGAATCCATACCTTATTTCCATGATTCGTTATACCGAATGTTCGGCGTGATAGTCTACTCATACGAAACATCGTGGAACCAGTATTTTTCACCGGCTTGGTTAACAGGGTGATCTCCATAAGTACTCCGAGAGTTCCGAATATCTCAGCGATGTAATGTCGATTACTGAACCCTGCCATATAATAATATCCCGGTACTAAGAATAACATCCGCAGGGGCATATCTGCAAGCGGACGAATTGAACACTTAATCCAATGAGAATCAGGATATTATCTCCAAGTAATAGAGTATTACTAGGCTCGATAAGCCCTCGACTACACTTACCCTCGCTTGTTATAAAAGCAAATTCTCCTCAAACCCTCCATATTTTACAAAGCGAAAATCTGCCTTATTTCGATGCATCATTCAAATTTCATATTCAGTCATCGATTAGTGAATACTCTATGCGAGCTTGAAGGCTGCAAAACCATTATCGACAGATTGAATGTATCCAAAGCTTGGGACGAGCGGGAGCGGTTCTCAGCTATATCCCGCAATATAGCAGATGTTCTGAAGCTGGAAGGTATCAATATCCCGCTTGAAAAAGTCAAGAGTGTTTTGGAAGGATCAAGCGTAGATATAATAAGCGGTGAATCAAAGCAATCGATACTAAATCTCCGGCAGGCTTTGGAATATGTCGATAACTTCATCAAAGACCGAATGATAGATGAAAAAGACTTGCTGGAATTGAATCACATCTGTCTTAACGGGCTCCCCAAGGCGGAATGGCACAGCGGGAAACATCGCACCATTCAGACCTGGGTGGTCGACAGTATCAGGGAAGAAATAGTATTCACGCCACCCTCCCCGGAAGAGATTCCCGATAAGATGCGTTCATTGTTTGCCTGGCTGCAAGATGAAACTATCGCTGAGATTCATTCAGTAGTGGTGGCGGGGATCGCCCGTCGTTGGCTGATTCATATCAGCCCCTTTGTCTCTGGGAATGAAAGCACGGCTTTTCTGCTATCGTTATTCATTCTGCGGGGAGCCGGATACGACTGTCGGAAGTGGGGTCGGTTCTCTGACTATTATGCCGATAATATTTCATTATACTACCAGAAGCTGTTCTCCATAACTGAAGAGCGGTTTATCACTGAATGGTTGGAATACTATACCGATGGAATCAGAGACAGCTTTAATCGTTTTATTCAAGAGGCGCAAAGTGAGATTGATACCGCCAGTGAGACTATAATCCGCACGGAAACGGAGATATCCCCGGTTCAGACTCGGGTGGAAAGTTCCATCCCAGCCCCCGATAGCCTTGAAATTGAAGACGCTGACGCTTCGCAGGCGGCGATAAAGCCAATTCAGACAAGCCTGAACGAAAGACAAAGGCTCATCTTGAAAATGGGCGAACAGTATAATACTTTTCACCGGCGCGATATCATCGCTGAACTGGAAATAACCGGACGCTACAGCCCCAAAACTATCTCCCGTGATTTGAAGTGGTTAGTGGATAATGGCTATCTGGAACAAGGGGGCGCGAGGAAAGGAATTTTCTATTCGCTGAAGAAAAACCGGATTCAGAGTAGACCCTCATCCTGAATAGTCAGGACCCATCTCAAACAACCGGTGTAAGCCGCCAAATAAAGGACACAGAGAATCTCCGCTATTCAATTCTCTTCAGCTTGATTGAATCAAGCAGCAAACACCAAACGCCAATAAGTATGCCAGCCAATCTCCCACCCGATTACTTCGCTGCCGAAGAGCGTTATCGCCAAGCCAAAACCAACGAAGAGAAGATTCGCATCTTGGAGGAAATGCTGGCGATAATGCCAAAGCATAAGGGCACCGACCATCTGAAAGCCGATCTGCGCTCGAAAATTTCCCGGCTGCAAAAGGAAGGCAGCAAGAAGAAGGTGGTGGCGCGTTATAATCCTTATGCGGTGGAGCGTGAAGATTGTCCCCAAGTGGTATTGATTGGACCGCCCAATAGTGGGAAATCTTCGCTCCTAAACGCCCTGACCGGCGCCGCCAGCGAAGCGGCGGAATACCCTTACACTACGGTTAAACCCTTCCCGGGAATTTTCCGGTGCGATAATTTTCGCTTTCAACTGTTAGATTTACCCCCCATTGTGGGTGATTCGATGGAGGGATGGATGGGAGATTTGATTAGAGCCTCCGATGGTGCGATGATAGTGCTGGATGTATCCAGGGCTGAAACGATGAATGAGATGGAAACACTCTTCATAGCCCTCGACAATGCGAATGTATTCCTCCAGGGTCTGAAAGGTGAAAATCCTCCGTTGGGCACTATTCCTAAAACAGCCATCGCAGCTTTGAATAAATCCGATGCGGCGGCGCCCGAAGCGTTGGAATCGCTAAAAGGGGAATTTGAGGAGAGATTCATAACGGTTAAAACTTCAGCGGTCGGAAACCCAAATTCCAACGACATTTGCCGCGGGTTGGCAAGATGCTTGAAAGTTATGCGGATTTACACCAAAATCCCAGGACGACAAGCGGATATGGACGAACCCTATATCGTTAATGTTGGAACTAATGTGATCAGCTTAGCCGGTATAGTTCATCGAGAGCTGGCTGAAAATTTCAAGTATGCGCGAGTGTGGGGCGGGAAGACTTTCGATGGTCAGCGGGTGGGGAAAGAACATCGCCTGGAAGATGAATATGTGGTGGAATTGCATTGATTTCACTCACTACAAAAACACAAAGATTTTTTTATAGCGATTCCCGCAAATACTATACTGAAATCCATATCTGACAACCCCATAAAAGCAAAACGCCGACTCTTAAATTGAGAGTCAGCGTCTATCTATGTTTTTAAATCCTCTTATGATTCATCGCGGTGCTAAATACTTATCGTGAAAATACCTGAATGATTGGTTTTTATGAACAGCTGTTTTTATAGAGAAGTTTTTTAGAATCTCTATCATAAAGTCAATTTTCGAGGAAAATCTATCAGGTTTTAGCTGTTTGAATTTGCCTTTACCAATGTCATCAGTAGTTACAATGACTTCTTCTATTCCGATTCTCTTCAATCCATCGTCATCTAATCCGGCAAGGTACCAGCTCTCAATCATTCTAATAACCAGGACAATTCTACTTTCGTCAATGTGAGGATAATCCACCTTAGTATCCTTTTTGATTTCAGATATACAACCCTTTCTGACACTAACTCCTTTTATTTTTCTTGGTTTATCCTTATCTCGAAGGAATATATATTCATCGCCATCTTGATGAATTTTCTTTATTAAATTATTGATTGTTATATTTTTAGAATCTTGGTATTGCCAGGGTCTAATTGTTCTGTATTTCTTTTTCAACCGTGGTTCAATAACTTTACGACAAAATTTTTTATCATCACGACCTTCAATAAAAACATACACAAGATATTTATTCATTCTAAACTCTCCAATATGTTCTGAGTATAAAGTTCATCGACACCAATGTCGTTTTCGAGAAAGGTTTCTAATTCAGCTGTTTCAGAAGGTTTGCTCATTACTGAGAATCCGTTTGAATCTCTTTTAATGAGAATTAAATTTTCCAACCCCGCATGTTTCACGATTTCAGGGTTGTGGGTTGTAATTATTACTTGCTTGTTTTCCGATGCGTCCTTCATCATCTCAATAAGACCTGATATAAGAGAAGGATGAATATTCCGTTCAGGTTCTTCAATGAATGAAATATAACTTCTCTCGAAGTATAACGCTATAATCAAAGCCATAATATCTATTGTTCCGTCAGATATAAATGACGCTGGAATGAATGTGGAGCTGTTATAGCTTTCCCGTATTTTAAACATCAATGACCGATCCGCGACTTTCTCTATATTAAAATCGATTACATATGGTAATAAATCTTGCATAAAATTGCAGAATTTCCTTCTACTATCTTCATTATTAATAATACTCTTGAGAACCAAAGCTATATTTGCGCCGTTCTCATTCAAGGTCGCCATCCCGGTTATTGGATGAGTATTCTTCGGGAGTTTTGGATCGAAATCATAGAAATAAGTTCCCCAACTAAAATCTCTTATAGGTGATATTAGGGTAGAGTAAGATGGATCTAAAATGAAAAGTGTGTCGTCAGAAATATTCTCTTCAGGGAAAAATACAGGAGGTACCTTGGGACTTACATTAAAAGCTTCTGGTATAGACATTTCAATTTTCACTTTGCTATTCTGCTTTGAAATTGTATACTTGCCTTCTTCGACAACAGTATTGGTTTTTTTACCAATAAATTCCAGCTTAACTTCCATATTCTCATCTATAACATTAAATCCCAAACCACTATTTATAAATCCTAAGCAAAAACTATACAATAAATCCGCTACTCTGAACGAAAAATTTTCTTTACCTGGAATAGGCGCTTGATATCCGTGAATTCCTTCAATTTCAAGGTACAGATTATCTGATTTTCCAATATTTAAATTTCTAAGATATTCACATCCGCCTTGCAGTGAAACTGCGTTTTCGAGATCGTATATAACTATATCTTTGAGAAATTTGAATATAGCTAAAAAATTCGATTTTCCGGAGGCATTCGCCCCTATAATCACATTGAACTTGCCTAATTCAAGGTCCAAATCCTTGAAACTCTTGAAATTCTTCACTCTGATTCTCTTAATAAACATGATGATGTTCCCTATGTTTAAATTTGTTGACTCAACTCCAATTTAATGCAACTAACCCATAATAGCAAGTATTTTTAAAAACCATAATACTATCCCGGTTTTGTTCCTTCCCTACTTCAACTCCCCTACCACTTTTTCCACCGCTTCCAATATTTCTCCGCTGCGCACCACTTCAGCCAAAATGTTATGATCTTCGTATAAGGGTCGGTCTTCCTCCAAATGGTCCGAATACCTGCGAATGATGTTGTAAGCCGCCTGTGAACCAGGACTGGGTTTGGCTTCCCGGAAGTCGAACGCTTGCGCAGCCGCCATCAACTCAATCGCCAATATCGCATAGTTATTATCCGTAATCTGGCGCGCTTTTATAGCGCTGGTCATACCCATTGAAACGAAGTCTTCCTGGTCGGCGGCGGCGGGGATGGAGCCGGTGGCGGCGGGATTGCACAGCACACGGTTCTCGTTGACCATCTGCCCAGCGGTATACTGTGATAACATCATCCCGGAGAACATTCCCGCCCCTTTGGTCAAGAAGGCGGGCAGCCCCTGACTGAGATTGGGGTTGAGCAATCTGTTCAAACGCCTTTCTGAAAGCGCTGCTACCGTAGTAGTTGCGATAGCCAGGAACTCCAATGCAAATGCTATGGGCGTCCCCTGGAAATTCGCGCCGGTCAGAACTAATTCATCCTGGGGAATGAATATCGGATTATCGCCCACGCCGTTCAATTCGGTCTCAACCATTTGCCGTGCGAAGACTATAGTATCCCTGGCGGCGCCGGCGACTTGAGGGGTGGAGCGCATACTGTATGAATCCTGCACCTTCTTCCTGCCAGCCGCCAGCAGTCCGGAACCTTCGGTAATGCGGCGGACATTCTCGGCGCAGTCCATCGCGCCTCGATAACCGCGCAGTTGGTGCAGGCGATGGTCATAGGCTTTCATATTGGCGTGCAGGGCTTCGAGGGTCATAGCGGTGGCTATATCCTGCAGCTTAAGCCACATTTCCGCTTCATATATCATCAAAGCCGCCCAGCCGGTGATGACATTGGAACCATTGATGGCGGCGAGTCCGTCCCGGGCTTCAAATTCTATGGTGGGGATTTCGGCGCGCTCCATAGCTTCTTTGGCGGGAAGTCTTTCACCTTGATAGAAGGCTTCACCTTCGCCTATAATCACCAGCGCCATCTGCGACATCGGCGACAAATCTCCGCAAGCCCCCACTGAGCCTCGCTGGCACATCACCGGAGACACCCCTTTGTTCAACATATCCACTAAGGTCTGCACCACAATGGGGCGCAAGCCGGAATTGCCATGGCAGTGGACATTGATGCGGGATATTATAGCCGCCCTGACCACTTCGATGTCCATTGGATTACCATAGCCCGCAGCATGGCTGTAAACTAAGTAACGCTGGAAATCCTTGATTTTATCGCGGGGCAGGACCACTTCCGATAATTCTCCGATTCCGGTGTTGACCCCATACATAATTTCATTGGCGTCGATTTTCCTTTCCAGCAAGTCTCGGCATTCCTTAATCCTATCCCAGGCGTCATTATGAACTTGTATTCTCTCGCCTCCCCTGGCGACTTTCACTACACCTTCTATTTTAAGATTGTTACCGTCTAAGACTACCGTCATTTAGATTTCTCCTGTTTGAGTTTGATTGTTGGGCATTTCGGATTTGAATATTAAGTTTATAAAAATAGTAATTTTTAACTATTTAATCAAATTTAATGAATATCTTGACATCCATAATTGAAATCACATCTGAATACACGGTAATGTCCCTTAATCATTACGAACCCTGTTTTGTCATTGCGAGCGAAGCGAAGCAATCTTCTTCGCTCAATAAACTTTAGGCGCTTACTGCACCGACATCGAC
>JABMRZ010000148.1 GCA_013202315.1 Candidatus Tariuqbacter arcticus
AAATTAATCCGTATAATTACTTTCACACTTTCTTAATTTCATACTTTTATGTCAGATACCGAGCGAAAACTCAGAATGTTCGAAGGGCTCTTCGAGGCGAACGCCGCGGTAACATCTTCTCTGGATCGAGATGAAGTCCTTAACCTGGTGATGGAAAAAGCCCGGGAACTGCTGAATGCGGAAGCTGCTTCCATATTCCTTCTCGATGAAAAAACCGATGAATTAGTCCTCGAAGTGAGCACTAATCTTCCCCAGAACTCCGAAAGTAAAATCCGCTTCCCAAAAGGGTTAGGCGTTGCAGGGTGGGTCGCCGCAAACGGTCAGCCTGTAGTTACCAAAGACATAAGCAAGGATAGCCGATTCTACACAGGGGTTCAGAATAAGACCGGATTCCACACTCATTCTTATCTTTGTGTTCCCTTGAAAATAAAAGATAGGATAATCGGCACCGCTCAGGTTCTAAACTGTATAGGTAGGGATGAGTTCAGCGAAGAAGAGTTATATATTATGGAAGGCTTCGCCCGCCAGGCGACAATCGCTCTCGAAAACGCCCGGCTTCACCAAGAAGAATTGGAGAAAAAACGACTGGAAGAGGAATTAGAACTCGCACATAGAATTCAGCAGCAATTACTGCCTGAGTATGATCCACAATTACCCGGCTATGACATTACCGGCTTCAGTTTCCCCAGTCGATGGGTAGGCGGCGACTACTTTGATTTCATTCAACTTCCTGAAAACCGCATGAGCATCATCATAGCTGATGTCTGCGGTAAAGGTGTTCCGGCGGCGGTAATGATGTCATCGATGCAAGCTGTTCTGCATTCACTGACCGGTCTGAACTTCTCCCTGCAGACGACTGTGCATAATTTAAATCGATATATCTGCCTCAACAGCACCAGCGACAAGTTCATAACTAATTTTTACAGCGAGCTCGATTATACTAAACACACATTATCATACATCAACTGCGGACATAATCCTCCATATCTTTTCCGAAAAAACGGAACTGTGGAAGCTCTGCTGACCGGAGGATTAGTTCTAGGGGTCTTGGAAGACACAAAATACGCCTTTTCTGAAACATACTTAGAACCTGGCGATATAGTGCTGATGTACACCGATGGAGTAACCGAAGAACATAATGAGCAGAAGGAGATGTTCGGTGAAAACCGGTTAATGGAGTTGGTGAGTGGAATTACGGAATTGTCTGCAGGGGAAATCCTCGAAAAAATTTATCAAGCGGTTATGCAATTTGGCAAGGATGGGCAGGAAGCTGAGGATGATTTAACCCTCGTCTGCATTAAAAGGATGGAATAAGTCTATTCATCTCTATTTAATAAACGAGAAATGTTTCGAACTATAAAGCTTCAGCGGATTATTGACAACCGGCGCAGGAAGTTTTCGAGCAGCCGCTGCAAGACACACCCCCGCCAACTCCGGAAGTGACAACCTTCCCGCTTGGAGCGACTATACCAAATAAGGACAACAGCTTTTCTACCTCCCTGGAACTGCATTTGGGACATATAATGTTTCCCAAATCCTCATCACACCGTATAAGTTCCTCAAATTCGTTGTCACAATTTAGACATTCATATTCAAAAAAGGGCATTTTATTATGGAAATATGAAATAAGATATAAGAAATAAGATATATGATATAAAATGTTCGTTTATGTAAGTCGGGAAAAATAGCGACATTAAAGGATTGCTCAGAGAGGCTGAGTCAAATGAACAGCCAATATAATATGAATTGAATTTACAAATATCAACGCATTTATTCAACTATTCACAGCAGCATTTCCAGTCGTTCCCGGTGCTTTTCTATCCATCCATCTTTCTGGGCGAAATCGACTATGAAATCCGCCCACCCGCAATATAGTTGGACGCTTTTTCCGGGGAATCTTTCGCTTAACTCTTTAACCGCCAGCGGATAGGTGTAAAAATGAGCCTCCTCCCTATTCACGCAGGCCATTATTATAATCATAACTTCAAACAGACCGCTTTGCGAATCCTCAGATTCCAGATGGTGATATATTGAGGTGAAAGCCCGCTTCAAATCAAGTTCGAGCAGACCATTAGTCAAACTGACGAGATAATTCCCATCCGTCAGGTCATCTTCTATCATACTTGAAATATATTGAAGCGTATATTTCCCCTCTGCATCCTGAAGGTTCTTCTCCAGGAAAAATTCCAAATGAAACCGCCATCTTTCTCCAAGCGTATCGGCGAATCGTTCAATTCGATGGGCGAAAATCAAATGATGTCCCAACAGCCCCGGCGCACAGACCGCTTTGGAAAGCAATTTTTCAAAGGATTCCGAAGGGCGACGAAATTCAGTCGGCTGCAAGTCAGCCAATTTCATAGTATAATCCAACAACGCCGCAAGTGCAAATCCTTCATTGACCCTTTCTGCGACTAATCCCCCTGCCATAATGCTATGTGCGCAGGTGTAATTATGACCCAGATTATCAACGCTCCTCGAACATATTTTAACCAATTCCAACGCTGCTGAAGCGAATCCTTTCTCTTCGCGTAAACGAAGCAGGTAATATAATGCCTTGAAAAAAGCGGCGTCTTGCAGGGACTTATTTAAGCCGGTGAGTGATGGTTCAGCACCCAAATCTCCGTTAATTTCCAATGGTTTAGAAAAAGGGACGAACCGGGCTCGCCGACAGAGATACTGAATATATCTTTTCAGCAGGAATTTCGTACTATCGCCGGGGAGATTATCACAAATTACTCCCAGCGCATGATGATACTTGATAGAATGCGGGCTTGGATATTTGAGTTCAAGGCATCCCGCCGCTAGGGGAAATAACAATGTAAAATATCGTTTTGGCCAAGGATATTGTTCCCATTGCGAATCAAACTCACGAAGCGCGAGCTGTTCATCGCCTCGGTTTATAGACTTTGTAATTCTATCCATATAGTCTTACTTTCACGCTTTCATACTTTTATACTTTTACACTTTTCTAATGATTCATCGGGGATAATAGATGAACTGGGGACGGGTGGGAATACCAGCCTTGGACCAAAAAACCATCGAATCTTCAAAGACTATTTCCGCTTGAATATAATATTCATCGATGATAAGTTTGAAATTACTTTCAGGTTCATCCAGAATTATAGCGGTGAAGGATTTATCTAATATTGCATCCATAATACCCGAAGGAAGATTCATTAACTCCGCATCGCTGGCGTTACCTTTTTTAATGGAAAGATTATTCCAATCCGCATAGGTTTTTTTATTCGCCAATCGAGCGAAATAATTATGTCTCGGAATAAGAACTTCACCATCAAAAGATGAGATTCTACTTATCAATCTATTTCCAGCCTCCGAATCAGCTTCGGAGGGAATATATTGCTGGGGTTTATATAATAATATAATAAACTGCAGCACCACCATTGACTTCACCAGCACCGGCAGGAACCATCCCAAATTATAATCGTGAGTATGAAAATGCTGAAGCGTCCAGGCGGATAAACCAGCCAGCGCTATCGCCGCTGGAATCAGGCAATTCGCAAAGCTTTCAGCCGATAGTCGATTCACCAATGAAACACCAATGAACCCAAGGATTAGCACACCCATAGCGGCATCTGTAACTTTGCGCCGCTCCTTTAGCAAGAGCCTGAATAAACCATATAACGCAGCTGCGCTGAGGATAGCCATCAAGGGGAAATTCAGCAATAAATCCTGAATCCAGAAAGTGAAAAACCGAACCTCCTTTATCTCAACATTAAAAGGTTGGATGAAAATATAAAACCAACTCTTCCCATCACTTTGCAAGTGCAAAGCAAGAAGCCCTGCTACTAATAGAACTACACTTGATAATCCAAAAATTTTAAGCGACTTACGATTCGTGAACCACCAGAAAACCAACAATAGCAGCCAGATAAAACCGAATTCCTGCATAGTGAAGAAAGCCAAGATACCCAGACAACCGCTCAATACCGCTTTGAACCACCCCTGACCCCATCCAGCGATAAAAATCGCCGCGAAAGCCAGGAAAATCGCCAGCGAATCGGGTGCAGCTAAATCATACCACGCTCCCGTCACCGAATATGAAGCGAAGAACAGCCCGAAACCCGCAATGGCGAATGAATCTTCCACCCCGGTATTCCGTAAAAAGCGATAAAACAGTAATCCGGTGCAGACAGTGCAGACCAGGGAAATCAACCGCAATATAGTAATAGACTCGCCGAATATATACGAAAAAAACGCGGAAATGTAATAATATAATGGTGTTACATCTGGAGAGAGCCATTCGAGTGAAGGTTCGGTATAAATCGATCGCCCTTCGATAACACGCTCAACTACGAGCATTGCTCCGCCTTCGGTCGAGGCTAATTCGTAGGGATAGCCTATTCGCTGTAAAGCCACCCAAAAAAATGTCCCCAGAAACCATGCGGTTAGAAGGAGGATTAGTCCCTTAAGGAACATTCTTTCACGGTATACGTCGCGTTCCAAGTTCATTTCTCATTCCATTTCTCTTGAAAATAGGATTTAGGTTTTAGGATTTAGG
>JABMRZ010000149.1 GCA_013202315.1 Candidatus Tariuqbacter arcticus
ATTCTTTCTATTTTTAATTTCCAATTTCCAGTGTCTAACTGCGAAGCCCCTTCTTCCGGGCGCATTCCCGGACGAGGCGTAGGCGCTTACCGTTGCGATATCGATAAAAATTGTCGATATTACTATGGTGTGTTGTTGGATATCTCAAATAGTCACTTGGCATTTGACACTCGTCATTTGTATCCTGAGCCAATGACTAATGACCAGTGACCAATGACATAATCAACTGCCCCGAAGGGGCTGCCTCTTCCGAGCGAAGTCCCTGACACTGTTTTCAATTTTGAATTTTAAATTCTTAATTTCAAATTTCGAATAATTACGGCAGCCTATCCCCCGCTATCCATAACAGCAGGTGCAGTGAAATGTTGGCATAAATCCCCGCCGCCACATCGTCAAACAAAACCCCCATTCCCCCCGGCAGATTGTCTTCCACCCACTTAGCCGGCTGAAGCTTCACTATGTCGAAAAATCTGAATAGAAAAAATCCCGCAACAATCGCCAAAACAGACATCGGCACGAAAGCCATAGTCACTAAATAACCGCAGACTTCATCGATAACAATCTTCCGGGAATCCTTCTCGCCCAACACTCTTTCTCCCGCTTCGCAGAAAAACACCGAAAACACAATGAACACCAGTACTACAGCCGCATACCATCCACTCGTCAGACCGGACAATAACAGATACAACGGAATTCCTGCAAACATCGTCCCTATTGTTCCCGGCGCTATCGGAGTGTATCCTGTACCCGCTCCCGTGGCAAAAAACAACATTACGAACCTATACAGCTTACCGTTATTCTTCAATTCACATCCTCATATTTTCGTTCTTCATCTATGAAATCGAAATTTGTACCAATCGCCCGGCTGATTGGAACGGTGAAGATCACTCCCGTATCCGGCTTGGTGAAATCGATATCTATTTCTTTCAGCAATATTTGCAGCTTATCCAATAATTCCAAATCGTCCACCGCCGTGAAGATAGTCTTGTTGTAAGGTTTGGAACTCCGCATCTCACTTAGAAAAGCGGCGTATATGGGAAATTCATAGGCTAAAGTCCGTCCCATCCCCTGGCTGTTCACTATGGTGGCGCCGCTTATATCCAGTTCCAGGAAAGCATTGAGGATATCCTGCACCAACGACTCCTTGACCACCAGGAATAACAGCCACATTTTTTTAGGTTTGTCGCTTTTCATTAGAAAAACCGCGCCTCATTTACCGGCGTTCTCTCCTCCCGTTTTATTTGATTTGCTTTCGATTTTAGTCTCTGCCGGGGATTTAACAAATCGTCTGCCGATTTTGTGCATCATATCTTCAGGCACTTCATTCGCTTTGACAATGGCGATTTTAGTGCAGGGTGGTCCGATTATCTGAACAACAAAAGTGGTGGCGGCAATTACATTGATGACTAAACCGCCCAGCTCGCTGTGCCCCGCCGAATCGAGTATCTTTGCCGCCGCCAAAGATAAACCCACCGCCACTCCAGCCTGCGAAAACAAACCCAGCCCCAAATATTTCCGTACCACCGTCGGCGCTTTGGAGACCACCGCCCCCAAATAAGCCCCTCCGAACTTCCCGCCTGCCCGCAGAATTATATAAAACACACCGATTAGCCCCATTTGGGGAAGATTAAATATATTCAGCCTCGCCCCCACCAGCACGAAGAATAACACATAGACCGGCGGGGTGAAGCCCCCGACAGCTTCCTGTATCCGCCGCATTCTCATCGGCGCTAAATTGCAGACGGTTATCCCTAATATCATATTGGTCAAAATGAGGGATAACTTCATAGCTTCAGCAATCCCGCAAGCGGCGACCACCAATCCCGCAGTCAATATCAATGTTTCGTTCTTACTCCTCATCAATTGTAAAACACGAGTGTAGATAAAACCTAATATGACTCCCAAAATGACGGAGCCGCCTAAATCCAGCAAAGGATGTATGAAACTTTGAAGGACGCCGCCTCCGCTGCCAAGCAGGCATCCCGCCAAAGAGATCCCGAAACCGAATAAAAGCAGTGAAATTGCATCGTCTATACCCACCACCGCCAACAATGAGGTCGTTAACGGACCCCGGCTTTGATACTCCTCCAAAACATCGACCGTAGCAGCGGGTGCGGTCGCTGAAGCCAATGCGCCAAAGATTAAACCCATATACAGCTTATTAGTTATCAGCGTAACTCCAATGCCAACTAATATGAACGCCCCGAAAGCTTCCATAAAGGAGATGCAGATTATGCTCCCCCCCAGCCGCTTCAGAACGCTGTATCTCAACTGCGAACCGATCCCAAAACCGATGAACCCCAAGGCGATATCGGTCAGCAGTCCCGTCATAGAAGCGTCCACCAGCTTCAAACCGGAATCACCCAATATTACCCCGGCGATGATATACCCCACCACCATCGGAATGCGTATCCGTTCGAATATCTTGCCGCCAAACAGCCCGCCTAAGACAGCGATGCCGATCATTAATAATATGGTCACTTCACTGTCCGCTGAATGCGTTCACCACTTCCGATGGGGTTTTTGCCTGCAATAGTTCGGTCCGCAAATCGCGCTTCTTCAACAGCCGCGACAGTTTCGCCAGCATCTTCAAATAAGACGAAATTTGAGTCGGAGGCACTCCAAACTGGAATATTAGCCGCGCCGGTTGACCATCCTGAGCCCCGAAATCGACTCCATCCTTCAAGCGCGCAAAAGACATCACCAATCTCGATACGCCAACACTGCGCGCATGAGGGATGGCGGCGCCGTTCTCCAGTCCGGTAGGAATGTCCTCTTCCCGCTGGATTATGTCGCTTAGCAGCCGCTCGCAGTCAACGACTCCTTCATCAGCGGACATTTTACCGGCGAGGTAGTTTATAACTTCCATCTTATCCGAAGCCGCCAAATCGAGAAATATCAATTCTTCCCGTAAAAGTTCATCTATCTTCAATTTCACCAACTCCCATCTATTATTTTATCGGTTATCCAGTTCATTCAGCAAATTGATAATATTACATTTACCTTTTGAAAAGGGTTTAGGGGTTAGGCGCTTACCGTTGCAACATCGACAAAAAATTGTCGATA
>JABMRZ010000150.1 GCA_013202315.1 Candidatus Tariuqbacter arcticus
TTGAAAATAGCCGGTTCGTAAGTCCGCGAGCCGGGAATTTTCATACTTGGTGGTGCGAGGATTCGCGAAGTGAAGCCCTCGCATGAGGGTTTATCTTAAAACAAATTCTATGCTTCGTTTTTTTTAGGAATGAGCACATTTACCTTGCAATATTTGTAACAAAGTCTTATATTTGATAAAAAAATCACATAACCTTTAAAATAGGAGGTGAAAAGTTGTCTGTATTAGTCTACGCTGAACATAGGGGCGAGAAGTTTCGTCATTCGGTTTTGGAGACGGTATCCGCCGGACGCAGGGCAGCGTCTCAGTTAGGGTTTGATTTGGTTTGCGTATTGGCGCTCCCGGTTTTGAAGGATGAGGTTGAAATCCTGGGAAGATACGGCGCGGACAGGATTTATGCAGCTGAAGGAGAGGAATACACATCCTACAATCAGGAGATTCACGCGGAATTACTGCGGGCGGCGGCGGTGGAAACGGGGGCAAAGGTGATATTAATCAGCGCCACCACCACGGGGAAGGAGTTAGCTCCCCGTTTAGCCGCCAAGTTTAAAGCCGGCGTCGCCTCAGACTGTACGGAATTATTGATGGAAGGCGGCGATTTGTTCGCTATACGGCCGGTTTATGCCGGGAAAGCCTTTCAAAAGGTCGCTTTCAAGAGCCAGCCGGCGATAGCAACCTTGAGACCTAAACTGTTCACCGCTGAAGAAGACGGCAGAATCCCTGAAGTAGTAAAAATCGATATTAGCATCGTGCCGCCCAAAGCGCGAATAGTCGATGTTGAGCAGAAAGTCGGCGGCGATGTCGATTTGACCGAAGCTGATATCATAGTTTCCGGGGGAAGGGGGGTGAAGGGCGCTGAGGGGTTCGAGCCGATTAAGGAACTTGCAGAGGCATTAGGAGGAGTGGTGGGAGCTTCGCGGGTGGCGGTCGATTCTGAATGGATCGATCACAGCCATCAAGTGGGGCAGACCGGGAAGACGGTTAATCCGCAGTTATATGTCGCATGCGGTATTTCCGGGGCGATTCAGCATTTGGCGGGGATGAGGAGTTCCAAGGTTATCGTCGCCATAAACAAGAACCCTGACGCGGACATATTTAAAATCGCAAGTTATGGAGTGGTCGGAGATCTCTTTCAAATACTTCCGGTTCTAACCGAGGAGGTTAAGAAGACAAGAGAGTGAAGGATGGTATAGAAGCCGATTTCATAGTTTCTGTCGACAGCGAAGAGTCGACAGCACAGATTTTAGAAGAACGGCTATATTTAATGACAGGTTATTTGTGGTGTATATGAATTAACTTCGATTGGACACATTGGATTATCCACTTAAACTGCTGATTTTCACTGATTTAAACGACACTTTGCTTGATCAGAATTACGATTTCAAGCCGGCGGAACGAGCGCTTGCCTTGATAAGGGAATATCAAATTCCCTTGATTCTATGCACTTCCAAAACGCGGGGTCAGACTGAAATTTATCGCCGGCGTTTGAATATAAGAGAGCCGTTGATCGTGGAAAACGGAGGCGCAATTCACTTTCCGCCGGGGTCGTTCCCAATCGGAAGGCTGCCAGCGGGGAGTTTGTATGAAAACGGCGAATATATTTTGGAACTCTCCGGAAGCGCAGAGTCCCTTCTGCCATCGCTCCTTGAAGCGGCGAAGATAGTGGGAACTGAAGTTGAGACGATATTCGATATGCCGGTTGAAAGGATAATGGGTATCACGGGGATGTCGAGTGAAGAGTCGGAACTCGCCAGAGAGCGGAGCTATACTATATACTTCCTATGTCCGTGGAAACGGGATGAACTTTTCGCCGAACTCAGGCGCAGGGGATTGAAGCCAACCTGGGGCTCTTATTTCTGTCATCTGGGAGCCACCAACAGCAAGGGTCAATCCGCACATAAGCTTACCGCGCTGTATCGGGAACTTGGATTTTTCGATTTGATTACCGCCGGATTCGGGGATAATATGAACGATTTGCCTTTGCTTCAGATGGTGAATATGCCATTTTTGGTGGAACGCCCGGGCGGAGGGTATGCAGAAGGAGTTGAAGTCGACGATTTAAAGAAGTTGGAAGGAATAGGTCCGGCGGGTTGGAATCGCGGGGTTATTGATTTGATAAACGGCATTGACTGGGAATAGATTGAGATATAAGAAATAAGATATAAGAGATAAGAGGTTCCCCGCTGTTTTATAGGGGTGGATTTTCTTGTTTTTTGAACCGCTGATTTCCGCTGATCCGCTGTACAGCGGATCGACAATTTTTATAGATGTTGTTGCAACAAGCGCCTAAACCCCAGATAATGAAGGTGGGTTAAGAACCCACCCTACAGCCTTATAGAGACACGAGACTTGATACCTGAGACTCGCAACTCGCAGCTATTTTCAATAGAAAGGACAGAAAATATGCCGAAGATTTCCTATGCGACAGTTCGCAGGCTTTCCAGATACTACCGTTCGCTGGATTTGGCGGAGAGGCGGCACATAAGCACAGTATCATCTGAAGAACTCGCCAGGCAAAACCATCTTACCGCCGCACAAGTGCGTAAAGACCTGTCTTTCTTCGGCGCTTTTGGTCGGAGGGGGTTGGGATATAATGTTTCCGACCTTAAAAGGAACATCAGCCGCATACTTGGAATCGACAGGACTTGGAATGTGGCGGTTATCGGGGCGGGGAACATCGGGCGCGCTCTGATAAATTTTGAACAGTTCAAGATCCAGGGATTTCTCATTAGATTGGTTCTGGATAATGATTCGATGAAGATAGGCAAGAAAGTTGGCGATTTAGTGGTGAAGGATATGAAGGGTTTGCCGGAAGTTGTTAAGAAAATCGACATTGACATAGCTATTATATGTGTTCCTTCAAACGCCGCTCAAAAGGTTGTGGATATGTTGGTTGTGAAGGAGGTCGGCATAAAAGCCATTCTTAATTTTGCCCCGGTGTCATTGTCAGTTCCCAAGGGGGTTACGGTCAGGAACGAGAATATGGCGATAGAGATTGAAGCGCTGTCTTTTGCCCTGACCAATCCGGATTATGTCCGTTGAATTTGCTCGACAAACTTGCCTGGAAAGCGCCGGTTTTGTTCGACGGCGCGTTTGGAACCGAACTGCAGAAGCGAGGTTTACCCCCCGGCAAATCCACCATCACTCAGAATATTGAAAATCCCGCCCTTGTAAAAGATATACACATCAGCTATATCCGAGCCGGTTCGCAGGCGATAACCGCCAATACATTCGCCGGAAACATCGCCATCCTGAAGTCATCCGGATTAGAAGGGCAGGAAGTCGAATTGAACCTGGCGGGAATGGAAATCGCCCGGGGAGCGGCAATCGGCGGAGTGAAAGCCGCCGCCGGTTTGGGTCCCACCGGGGAATTCCATCGGGATTTTTCCCAAAAACGCATCGAAGGAATTTATATCCGGCAAGCCGAACTGTTGAAGCGAGGCGAGCCGGATTTTTATTTGATAGAAACTATGTTCGACATTAGGGAGGCGCTCGCCGCTTTGGCGGGAGTCAAAGCAGCCGCCGGGGATATTCCTGCTGCGGTTACCCTCACCTTCAAGAAAACCCGCCGAGGATTCTTCACCGAAATGGGCGACCCGGCGGTTGAATCGCTGAAGGCGCTGCAAGACGCCGGAGCGGACGCCGTGGGCGCCAACTGCACCCTGGAACCACCGGAAATGCTGGAACTATTGAGAGCGGTTCGCAATCACATCACAATCCCTTTGATAATGCAGCCCAACGCCGGTCAGCCGGAGATTTTGGATGGTAAAATCGTATATCGAATCGAGCCCCGGGCCTTCGCCGATGGTTTAGTTCGCTTGATGAAAGAAGGGGCGGACATCGTCGGGGGATGCTGCGGTTCGACCCCGGAGACAATTGGGCTTCTGAACCGCTGAAATATTCAGATCTTTTTTACCACGGAGACACTGAGGCACGGAGAGGTTTATGGATGAAAGTTGTATTTTAAAATTCTATTTTTTATATTGTTTATAAGACAAAAAATACATTGAGGAATCTAAAATGTTGGAAAGAAGATACACGGCGATTTTTGAACCGGCAGAAGAAGGGGGGTATGTCGTTCATATTCCTGCTTTGAACGATTTAGTTACCGAGGGCGACACTTTGGAAGAGGCCGTAGCTATGGCTAAGGACGCCATTCGAGGGTATATCGAGTGCTTGCTTGAAAAAAACTGGACCGTTCCTGAAGAGCAGGAACATCTTAAACCGTTTACCAAGAACCTTGCGGTATCCCTGTAAATGAGTCCCAAGCTGCCATCTGCAACACCAAGAAAAGTTATAAAGGCGCTGAAAAAGATTGGTTATGTATTTCACCATCAAAAAGGGAGCCATGTTTTTCTATTTAACCCCGCTGTTCCGGGTAGATTGGTGAATGTGCCTTATCATAATAGAGACCTGAAGAAAGGAACACTGAAAATCATTCTCAAGCAAGTGAGTCAGACAGGGATGGAGCCTAATAGACTTATTGAACTACTATGAAAAAGTTAAAATTTAAGCATACTCATTGGGTTGTATAAAGAAGATTTGGGGATAATATAATGACTTCCCTGAATAAATACGCCGTTTCACTCCTACTTCTCCTCCTTTTCACCGCGCCCACTTCCGCCCAGCCACCGGACACGCTGTGGATGAGGACTTATGTGGATGGCTCAACTTCCGTCGGCTACGATGTCCGGCAGACCGACGACGACGGATTCATTGCCACAGGAATGACTCATTATTCTACTCAACCAGGTGATGTCTATTTAGTTAAAACCGATCCCTATGGGGATGTGGAATGGACAAGAACCTATGACTGGAATATTTGGAGTGTAGGTTACAGCGTCAGGCAGACTGATGATGGAGGTTATATTATAGCAGGGTATATATGTATAAACGCTCCCAGTAGCGAAATTTATCTAATCAAGACCGATGATCAGGGAGATACCTTATGGACAAAAGTATATGGCACCGATAACTACGATATAGCCGAGGAAATTCAGCAGACTACCGATGGCGGATACATTATAGCCGGAAGCATTGAGGATGATGTGAATTATGTGAGTTCTGCATTTTTATTGAAGACCGATGCCAACGGTGATTCGGTCTGGATGAGAATCGATGACGATAGAAATTGTCAGGCACACAGCGTCATTCAAAACAGTGAAGGTGATTATTTAATAACCGGCGGATCAGAAGTGGAAGCGCCAAACTACTGGGATGCCTATATAATGAAAACCGACGTTTTCGGTGATACGATCTGGATCAAGTACTATGGAGGAACCTTTTATGAATATGCAAATTTTATCCGGGAGACTATAGACGGTGGATATTTCATCGGAGGGATTACAGGATCTTATGGTGCGGGAAATTTCGATATATATTTGGTGAGGACAGATGCAAGTGGTGACACTTTGTGGACAAAGACCTATGGAGGAGAGGAAAGTGATTACGGTGAAAGCGTGGATGTGACTGATGACGGCGGTTTTGTTATAGCGGGAATGACTAATTCTTTTGGAAATCACAATTTTTACCTTATCAGAACGGATTCATCCGGGGATTCTCTGTGGACTAAAGTAATATATGGTGAAGAGAACGACTGGGCATACAGCGTTCAACAGACCACGGACGGTGGTTTTATCGTGGGCGGCGGGTCTGACTCCTTTTCAACTACCGGCGGTCCCAATATGCTTCTTATCCGTCTAAAGCCGGAATATATTCCGCCGATCAGCGATTTAACAATTAGCGTTTCCGGGAACAATGTCGTGTTGAACTGGCAGGAAATCATCGCCGCCGATGGATATCGAATTTACCGGTCGAATGTTCCATATTTCGACATTCAGGGTATGTTCCCTTATGCCGTTACCTATACCAACACATTCGTGGATTCCAATGCTGTTGGTGAGAAGTTCTTTTATAGGGTGACGGTGGTGTATTGAGACATAATAGATGACCAATGACCAATGACAAGTGACAAATGACAACAATATTTGTCTTTTTCGTTAGAATTTCGTAAATTTATATAATTTAAAATTACTACCATATAACATAAACCGTAATATCAGTTTACCAAATGGCATTACAATACACGGAGAAGGTGATAGAGCATTTCACCAATCCGCAGAATGTGGGTGAAATCGAAGGCGCCGACGCTCAAGCTACCGAAGGGAGCCCCGCCTGCGGGGATATGGTCACCTTTTCATTGAAAATCAATCCCGAAACTCATATAATCGAGGATGTGAAGTTCCGTTCATACGGCTGCGCATCCAACATCGCCACCGCTTCCATGGCGACCACTATGGCTAAGGGGAAAACTATCGAAGAAGTCAAGGAACTCGGCCATAAGCTGGTGGCGGAAGCGCTGGGGGGACTGCCGGCGGTGAAAATGCACTGCTCAGTGCTGGCGATGCACGGACTCAAGTCGGCGATTAAGCAGTGGGAAATCGAGCGCGGTTTGTTTGAAGAAGAGAATATCGTCCTCAATGAAAAAACCGTAAAAAAACTGCTTAGAAGCGTCATTCATCCTCAAACCGGCGAAAACATCGTCAAGATGGGTTTAATGAAATGGGTGAAAATTGACGGCGACAAGGTGTTTGTCGAAATATCGATGGGGGATACAGACTCGATGTTTGCGGATAATATCTATGAGGAAACAGTGGAAGCGCTGGAAAAGATGAAATGCTGCGGTCAAGCGCTGGTCAAGGTTGTTTCAAACAGCGGTAAGCTTTTGAAGGATAATGGTGATGTACTCTGAAAAGTACCTCAAGCATTTTCAGAATCCTCAAAATATCGGCGATGTTCTTGAACCTGACGGAGCCGCTGATGTCAAGCATGAAGGCGGCGGATGTTTAGACCGGGTGAGAATGACAATGAAAGTCGAGGATGATATCGTAGTTGATATCAGATACAAGCTGCGCGCTTGCAGCGGGACAATCGCCGCCAGTTCCGCCGTCACCTCTCTCGCTAACGGCAAATCCGTTTCTGAAGCGGATGATATTCAAATCGCCGATGTTTTGCAAGAGCTGGGCGGTGTTCCCGAAAAGAAAATGCACAGCGTGGAATTGGCGGTCAAGGCGCTGAACGAAGCAATCGCCGATTATCGCCGGAGGGCGGCGGAGTGAAGCGGGGGATGATTCACCTTTACACCGGCAACGGCAAGGGTAAGACAACCGCCGCGCTGGGTCTGGCGCTTAGAGCCGCCGGGTGGAAGAAGAAAACCTTGATAATCCAGTTTATGAAGGGTCAGAAATACGGCGAGCTGGAAGCGGTGAAAGCCCTCTCGCCGTATATCACCATCGAACAGATGGGGCTGGATACTTTCGTTCATATAGAAGGCCCCACCGAAATCGATTGCCAAATGGCGCAGAAAGGGCTGGCGCGGGCGCGCGAAGCGATGGAAAGCGGCGATATAGATATTTTAGTCCTGGATGAAATCAATGTTGCCCTGTATTTTAGGTTGTTGGAACTGAGCGAAGTTCTGGAATTGATCGATGATAAACCCTCGGCTATGGAATTAGTCCTCACCGGCAGGTATGCCCCTCATAAATTGATTGAACGGGCGGATTTAGTCACCAGGATGGAATTGGTCAAGCACTATTTTGAACAGGGCGTTCAAGCGCGGACGGGGATAGAACGGTGAGGCGATTTTTTAATAAATTTTACTTGATTTATTTGTAATTATCGCTGTTATTGCTTATTTTGATACAAAAGCAAATTTTGGAGAGCTAATATGGCTTCATTGAATAAAGTTATCTTGATAGGTAACCTCGGGCAAGATCCTGAATTGAAGTACACTCCAAGCGGTGTCGCTGTTTGCACCTTCTCGATTGCCACCAAACGTACTTGGAATGATCAGGACGGCAATCGGCAGGAGAAAACCGATTGGCACAATATCAAAATTTGGCGCAAGCAGGCAGAAATCGCCGCTGAATATTTGAAGAAAGGGAAACAAGTCTGTATTGAGGGCAGGCTTGAAACCCATAGTTGGGAACAGGATGGTCAGAAGAAATATATGACCGAAATTATTGCCCAGAACTTTCAAATGCTAGGCAAAAAGGATGATTCAGGCGGCGGTTCCGAACGCCCGCAAAGCTCGGAAACACCGCCTTCGGAACCGGAAGAGGGTTCGACGAAAGAGGATGACGACCTGCCATTTTAAGTTAATTTAAGAAAAATTGAAAAACTTGATAAAAAAGCTTGACAAAGTCATAAAAAATTCTTATTCTTTATAAGCAGCGAAATATTGAAGGGGGGAAACATACGCATTTTTCGTATTCTTTTGATAATAATGAACTTAATTTCAGACGAATTTAGGCAGTCTGAGGCTATTTAGGTTTAGTGCGTCATATTTCTGTGATTAGTTAAGCCGCAATACCAAAAAAATAATTTAATTAAATAAATTTTTAATAAATATGTTTTTTGTTCGATTTTAAAGGAGGTGGTTAAATCACAATAACTTGTTCAAGATTTGAAATTAAATGTAAAAAAATACCCCTTCATTTAAGGAGGATAGGATGTTAAAAAAATTCCTCGTTTTAAGTTTAATCATCACATTTTCAGCTTTGCCGCTGATGGCGGCAGAATCTGAGCCATCCAACACCGTCGGCTTCATCTCTTTCGAGAGTGCAGAAGGCGCTTGGGTTCCGTTCGCCTTCCCCTTCTCTTACTACACCGATGGGCATGTCTACACCACCACGCTTGGTGAGTGTTTAGGCGGGAACTGGTTCGAAGGCACACTTGGGACCGGCGACCGGATTTGGGATCAGAACCTTATGGGTTATGTGTTCAATTTTAATGGTAATTGGGTCGGCGCTTTCACAGATATTACTCCCGGGCGCGCTTACTGGGCGTATGTGATTCCTGGCAACCCCACCGTTACCGGAGTCACAGCGGGTGAAGTGGATATGAATCCACTAAATATGGGAACAATGGAGTCTGGATTGTATAATCCAGTCGGTCTGCGCGAACCGGGCGCAGTAATGCTCGGAAACTCCAATTTGTTAGAGAGCGGCTTCACCGGGGGCTCACTAGGTTCATCCGACCGAATTTGGGATCAGAACCTTATGGGTTATTCATTCTATTTGATCCCCCCCGGCACTTGGGTAGGAGGATTAGTTACCCCGGGTTTAGAAGGCGGACATGCGCTTTGGGTTCAGGTTCTACCCGGTAATCCCAGCTTTGAATGGACTTACATTCCCCTCGGCAATGTCGGTCCTAGTCCTGAATCTATAATTATCACTCCCGAAATTGAGAAACCTGTTCCGGTTAATACAGACCCCAATCGGGTTCTGCGTAAAGTTGGTACAGCGCCGGCTTCAGGCACAGACTAATGATTAAATCGAAAAAAAATAATTCATAATATTTGGAGGTAACAATGTTTACTCCGAAAAGGTTTGTAATCTGTTTATTAGTTTTAGGAATTCTTGGCGGTTGGCTGACAGTTACCGCTCAGCCCCAGAATAATCCGCTGGTATTTCACACATTTACCGACTTAACTTTCACGGTCGGGCTTCCCATATTGTTTGAAAACTTTTCCGGTATCACAAACCCCGCTGAAGACGGCTGGATTCTTCAGTTCGTTTGCGCCGGTGATGACGGTTTTATCGATCCGCCGGTGTTATTCGGTCTAGATATAGGAATGCCCACAGGGGATGATTTTCTGGCTGATGCTACTCAGAACAGTATGAGTTTTGATTATGTCAATGGTGGAATGTTAACATTCCCGGGCTGTTATATGGGGTGGTACGCGCTTGTATGCTTGGAAGCAGGGACCGGCACCGAGCCGGTGATTAATTGCGGTGATTATGTTTATCTCCGCGCCTTCAATTCCGACCATTGGTCGACCGCTACCTGGTATGCCGATTTAGTCACTTGTGACTTAGGCGATGCGCCATTCCTAGTTCCACCTGGTAACAATAATCCTGTTGATGTTTTCGGTTGTGATATTAACCCGGACTATATCTTGCCCGTTGAGTTGATGTCATTCACCGCGACTCCGGGCAATAACATGGTAACCTTGGAATGGGTAACCGCATCCGAATCCGAAAATAAGTGTTTCCACATCTACCGCAACGATGAGGAAATCGTTGAAATCGAGACCAAAGCGGTCGGCGGCGAAAGCTCCGAACCCCTCACCTACACTTATATCGACCGTCAGGTGACCAACGGCTTGGAATATACTTACCAGTTGACCGCCGAGGACATCAACGGCGTTGAATGCGACCTCGATGAAGTTGAGGCTGTTCCTTCCTGGGATCCCGATTATGTGGTAACCGAATATCAGCTTCATCAGAACTATCCCAATCCCTTCAACCCCGGCACCACCATCGAATACGATGTGCTTGAGAGCGGCAAAGTCTACCTGTCCATCTACAATATCAAGGGACAGGAAGTCGCCAAGCTGATCGACGGCGAATACAAGGTCGGCGGTTTGAAGCATGTTTGCTTCTGGAGCGCTGAAGCGCTTTCATCCGGGATTTATTTCTATCAAGTCCGGGTCAATGACTTCAAGTCCACCAAGAAGATGGTTTTAGTTCAATAATGCGGCTTTTTTTTAGAAGCTAAAGCGGGATCGAATTTTCGGTCCCGCTTTTTTTGTGTGAAGAATGGGCTGTAGGCTGTAGGCTGTGGGGTATTGAAATTCAATGTTATAACTATGCTTGAAAAGAATTTCCGATCTTCATCAACTCGTCATTCCGGCTTATCCGGAATCGTTCTCCTTGTTTTTCAAAAGGATGGATTCCCGCTTTCCAGTCTGTCCGACAATGTGTTAAATCAAA
>JABMRZ010000151.1 GCA_013202315.1 Candidatus Tariuqbacter arcticus
AGAGGGTCTCTTTCGCGAACCCTCTCACAACTTAGCATGAAAATAATCAGCTCGCGGACCTGCGTTCCGGTTATTTTCAGAGTAAATATGGAGTCTAAATGAAGTTTTTTCCCCTATTCTTCCGAACTGCGGGAAAGAAAATACTGGTAATAGGCGGAGGAAAGGTAGCCGAACGGAAGGTGCAGCAGCTATTGGAATTCGGCGCTGAAATAACTATAGTCGCTCCAGAGACAACCCAGAAACTGAAGGCTTCGGCAAACATAGCGAAGATTAAATGGGAGAAACGCGGTTATCAGAAGGGTGAAGCAAACGGGTATTCATTAGTCATCGCCACTACCAATGAACCGGAAGTGAACCGCCAGATTCATCAAGATGCGGTTGTAAATGGTGTTCTCCTAAATGTGGTGGATCAGCCGGAATTGTGCACGGTGATTTTCCCCGCTATGATTCGGCGCGGGGATATGACCATAGCCATAAGCAGCGATGGTAAAGCGCCCTTCCTGACTCGCGAAGTAAAAGAAGGATTAGATAGGACAATTTCACGCTCCTTGGGCAGAATTGTGGAAATGGCGGTTATATATCGAGAATGGGTCAGGAAAAATTGCGAAGATGAAGCGGTAAAACGGAAATTGTATGACAAGTTCCTCTATTTCATAGGTGAATCTCTTAATAAATGGTCAACTGAAAAGCCCCCGATAGAGCTTTGGGATAAATGGTTGAAGGAAATTAAGTGAACCCGGGCGGAAAGACTATCATAATCGGCGCACGAGCCAGCCGGCTGGCGGTGATTCAAGCTGAAAAAGTGCGAAAATTGCTCGAAAAAGCGCATCCGCATTTGAATTTCGAGCTTATAGAAATCACCACCTCCGGCGATAGAGACCGTCATACGCCCTTGGCTCAAATGGGTGGAGTAGGAGTATTTGTGAAGGAAATGGAATACGCCTTGAAAGATGGAGGTATCGATATGGCGGTGCACAGCGCCAAGGATTTACCCTCAACACTGACTGAAGGATTCATAATCGGCGCA
Source organism: Candidatus Tariuqbacter arcticus (assembly GCA_013202315.1). Taxonomy (GTDB): domain Bacteria; phylum Electryoneota; class Tariuqbacteria; order Tariuqbacterales; family Tariuqbacteraceae; genus Tariuqbacter; species Tariuqbacter arcticus. The sequence continues at coordinate 1,028 of JABMRZ010000151.1, forward strand.
GTCCCAGAAAGGGGAGCGGTGGAAGATTGTCTGGTCTGTAAAGGAAACTGGAAACTAAATGCTATTCCCATTAGTAGTATTATTGCCACCAGTTCTCCCAGGCGGAGAGCGCTGGTCAAGTGGTTTAGACCGGATTTGGAATTGTGCGATGTGCGGGGGAATGTGGAAACGCGCTTGAGGAAACTAAAAGAGGGCGAATTCGATGGGATAATATTAGCGCGGGCGGGTTTGAAGCGGTTGGGTATGGAAAGGGTTATCAATGAAATCTTAGACCCATTGGAGTTTTTACCCGCTCCGGGACAGGGGGCGATTGCGGTGGAAGTTCGAGCGGGGGACGATTTCACGCTCGATATAGCCGCCGCCGTTGATGACCCGCAAATTAATGCCTGCCTTCAGGCGGAAAGGGGCTTCCTACGGAGATTGGGAGCGGGTTGCGCCAGCGCAGTGGGGGGATACTGCCGGTTGGAGGGGAGGAAGCTTATGATAACCGCCGGGATGTTGGATCTTTCCGGGAAGAAGTTCTTGAAAACGGAGGGGGAGTGTGATATTGGAGACGGAGCGGAAAGATTGGGTGAAGCGGCGGCGGAGGCGCTGATTAGGCAAGAAACGAGGATAGCCAATTAAGGATTAATAATTCTTTATATAAATTTCAAATATTTTCAGTTAATCTTATGACAAGAGTAATTATTCCAAATATTTTTATCAGCCCCAACTCCCCTCCCATCCTCATCGCCGGTCCCTGCGTCATCGAAAACGAAGCATTAACCTTAGAAATCGCATATGAGTTAAAACGCATCTGCGCCGACAAAGAAATCCCTCTGATTTTCAAAGCGTCTTACGCCAAAGCCAACCGTTCCTCCGCCGCATCATATATCGGTCCGGGGATGCGGGCGGGACTGCGCATTCTGGAAAAGGTGAAAGCCGAAACCGGTCTCCCCATCCTCACTGATGTCCATGAAACCGCCGAAGTCGAATTCACCGCCGAAATAGTCGACATCCTGCAAATTCCAGCATTCCTCTGCCGTCAGACCGAACTGGTGCAAACCGCCGCCCGCACGGGGAAACCGTTAAACATTAAAAAGGGACAATTTATGTCACCCCAGCAGATGAAACTCATCGCTGAAAAAGCTGTCCTTGCGGGCAGCGATAAAGTGATGCTCACCGAGCGGGGCACATTTTTCGGTTACAGCGATTTGGTGGTGGATATGCGTTCCCTGCCGATAATGGCTTCCTATGGTTATCCGGTACTGTTTGATGCGACTCATTCGGTTCAGCAGCCGGGTGGACTGGGCAGCACTTCCGGCGGATTGCGGGAGTTTATCCTGCCGCTGGCGAGAGCTGCCGCCGCCACCGGTGCAATTTCCGGGCTTTATCTGGAAACTCACCCCGAACCGGAGAAATCGCCTTCAGACGCCGCTTCTATGCTGCCTTTCGACCGGCTGCCCGCATTCCTCGATTCCGTCTGGGCAATATTCGCAACAAAGCTATAAAGGACACAAAGGCATCACAAGGATAATGTAGACGATAACAAGCCTTTTTCAAGTCACACCCTGAAGCTGTTTAACTTACTTGACATAAAAAAAGCCGGACTCCTTCGAGACCGGCTTTCGTATTCGTATTAGTTCATCTTACTTCATCAGAACCATTTTCTTCATTTCGGTGAAATCACCGGCGGTTAGGCGATAGAAGTAGATACCCGAACTCAAATTGGAAGCATTGAATTGAGCGGAATGGTATCCGGCTTCCATTTCACCGTCAACCAGCCTGGCAATTTCCTTGCCTAGCACATTGTAGACCACCAGTTCGACATAACCGGCGGTCGGCAGGGCGAATTCGATGATAGTGGCGGGGTTGAAGGGATTGGGCATATTCTGCGCCAATTCATATTTAGCGGGCATACCCGATTTACCGTCAGCGATGCCAGTCTCTACACCAGTTCCGCTGACAGGGACAATGAACGGCAGCGGGAAAGTTGCGTTGTTGAAAATACCCATCTGATTATTATAATCACCCAGATCGGGCGGAGTGAAGAACGAATGCAGAACAAAGCTGTCTCCCGCGGCGATGCTGGTATTGGGAACGAAGTTGGAGACTCCGAATATACCGGGAGGGGGATTGAAGAGCAGTTGAGTCAGCACCAGCGGATCGCTCCCGCCCATATTATAGACGGTTACATCATACCAGCCGGTGTCTCCCACCGACACTTCGCCGAAAGTAATCAGACTGTCGGAAAGTTCGATGATTGGTTCAGGTGGGAGAGCGCTGGAAGTATCCAGATAGGCTATGAAGGGCCAGTCGCCGGAGTACATTTTTTCCCATCCGGCGGAAAAACTCCAAGCGGTATTCATCATCGAATCGTTGTCGGCGGAATTGATGCCGGTCGGATCGTGGCTCAAAGGAGAATCGCCCAAATAAGAGATTGTGAAAATCTCATCAAAGATTACCAAGTTCGCAGGATAGAACATAACCACGCCGGTGTCGACGGTAGTGCTGAATTCCCAAAGGATGGTGCTGGGTTCGCCGGTGAAGCCATCGTTGGCTAAGACGGAAAGATCAGCGGCGCCCGATTCATTGAATAGTATCGAAAAACTATCGAGCTTGGCGGGTGTTTCCGGCAGATTGTAGGATATTCCCCAGCCGCCGATGTTGGTGTTGCCGGTAACACTTCCAGTAACATAATTATAGGGCATATCATCTAAATCGGTGATATACTGTTCCAATTGCTTGATATCATTGGTAGTATTCTCATCGCCGGGGGCGGTGATGGTGGCGGTTACTTCATACATACCCACATTGGCGGGGGTCCAAACATCCGGCGATGTGCAGGAAAGCACTTGGTTCTGGGCGACGGGACCATAGGCTCCGTCGGCGGTGAAGACTGTGATGCCATCATATTGGACATCCCAATGAACGGTGAAAGTGGTGATATCGGTCATACCGACATTTTCCACCACTACTTTTAAAGTAATATCAGTCCCAGGAAGATTGAAGAACATTCTATTGTCAGTGAAGCAGTCAAGGTTCTCCATATCAGTGAAAGGATTGAGGTATTCTCCGCCGGCGCGAATCATATAGTCGCCGTAGGTCATTGGGGTCCAGGATGTTGGCAGCTGCTGGGGATTGGTGACGCTGGATGAATAGGGCCTGCCGCCGGTCTGAGATTCATCGACATGCGGCCACCAGCCTGGGTCGGTAGGATATGTTCCGCCCGGGGCTGGACCGTAGCCGATATGGAACTCTTCCATCGGCCCAAACAAAACGGGTGTAGTGAATTCCACATAATGCCAGGTGCCGCTGGCAGGAGGATTAGGAAGATAATCGGGTCCGGCTAATACGGTCTGAGAGGGGGGACCGTTGTTGTTTGCGAAGCATACCGCGGCTGACTGTCCTGAAGAACTGAATGGATTCTGCACCATTATATAAGCGGCTCTCAGTTCAAACGAATCGACCGGAGTGAACCTCATATCGGACCACATATTAGTTGGACCGTGGAGGATATAGCCGCCGATACCATCATCGTAGATAATAGTGTCGGGCTGCGGGTCATCCATCCCGTATGGGTCGAGAATGACCGAATCGCGAAAGATGTCTTCCGGGATTTGGGTTACATAGGTGGGGCCCCAAGTGTAAGCCATACCTGCCGCTGCCCAAATCAGGGAAAGAATAATTACACAAAGTAGTTTTGGCTTCATTGCTGTTTCTCCAAATTTTGATGTTGCTTAACTTAGTGGCATCGTGCTGCTTAATCGTTTGATTACTGTTTTAATAATTTCGAAGAGCAGCAGCCGATGTCTGATGTTTTATTTATTTTTTTTGTTTTATCGTCTATTTCACTCTATCAATAATCCGCTCGAATTCACGGGAAAACTGAACTTTATCCCGTCGGGAATATCCCCCTAATGATACTTTCCAACCATCCCCCTCTCGTTGTGCAATCCCTCTAACGAAGCGCGGGGTAAAGTAGAACGAAAATATCAATCCTAATGTTCCCAGAATGAACCCCGCCCAGATCAGGGCATATCCATAGTTCTCTTTTATTTCTAAAATCGTTCGATAATCAGCTTCAGTTTGCGGGTTGGTTAAATTCAGCAGTCTGAATGAATACCGTTCATCCCCGCTCCTGCCGTGAAAATCGTGAAAGAGGAACAGCCATTGATGATATAGTTCTTGATCGCCGTCGAACAGCCTCAGTTCCACCGCCGGATTCCGCATATCGCCTGACGCTGAAAACGCTCCATCACCCGACCATTTGAAATCAGGCAGGAAATCGGTCACCAGCATTTCCGTCCCATCAGGCAACCTCACTCTTTCGTCCAAAGGGACATTCATTGTATCCAAGACGATTCCTTCAGGTTTTTGAGCGACTTGAATCACGGCGGAATCTGCGGAAGCGGTTATCTTCGGCATACTGAGATCGTAACTATTTTGATAGAACCGAACGCCTTTGTAGCGCAGAGGCTTGTTGACTTCGATACTGCGGGTGAGGATTTCCTCGCCGTCTTCTATTATGGTCAATTCGCTGATGTAGTCTTTGATGCTGCCGCGGTCGGCTTCATAATCGAATTTATTCCTCAGCCTCGATGATTCAACCTCTTCAGTGGTGTATTTTCCCTGGGTATAAAATCGGATCAGGAACTTTTCACCGCTGAGTTTTCTAACCGTCTTGCCGACAAATTCATCATCGACCAGCACCCACTGCCCGACTCCCAAGGGATAATACACTATTTTGAAATCATCGATTCGCACCTTGAAATCGAACTTGGGAGACTCAATAATATCACCCGGGTAGCCGCCGCTAAAAGTGGAAACTCCCCAAATCGCCAGAAGCCCGCCTATTACCAATAGCAGAAGTCCACTGTGAGTCAGAATCGGTCCAAAGTGGCTAATCCTTCCACGGACGGCGGCGAAAAACTGTACGCCGTCCCTTTCAACTATATGGACAGTATAACCCCGTAATAGTTGCGGCAGTCTATCGAAGAAATCGGAACTGGTTTTCAAAGAACAGTGTTCAGCATAGCGATTGATATTCTCAGATGAAAAATCGACAGTTCGACAAAAAAACAGCCTAATACCCTTCGGCAGGCGGTCGATTAAACAGAGTGCCAGGCTTAAAGCGAGAATCCCCAAAAGCGCTTGATACCACCAGGAACGATAAGGGTCCTGCAGTTGTAGGAATCGCATCACCGGAAAAAACCAGCCATACCTCTCGCTGTAAATCCCCTTCCAGTCATCGATATTGATATTAATGGGATAGAACTCTACAATGAACATTGAAATCAATGAAACTACCGCCAGGACAATCAAAATCCACACAGCGAACTTCATTGATTTCAGAAGATTCCAGACAGAATTCCTTTTCACCCTGCGCTCATCAAACTAAAAATCGCACCCTGCACCTTGTTTTATACTTTAATTTAATAAAATACAAATTATTTTACAAAAAGTCAATTTTTATCAAAGATATATACTGATTCCCTGAAGTTAATCGGATTCGGGCGCGTTTTAAACCCGCCCCTACACTGCGGATTATTAAGATCAAGAAAAGTATTAGCGGTATAGTCCTTCCTCTTCGATGATTTGCCGCACCGGTTCGGGCGTCATAAAGCGGATCGATTTGCCAGCGCGAATTCGGTGCCTAATCGAGGTTGACGAGATATCAACCATAGGGATTTTTAGAGTAACTGCCCCTGCCGGAAGGCTGGCTGCAACTACTTCCAGTTCGTATCCGGGACGGTTGAATACGGCGATGGTGCAAATCTGCGCCAACCGTTCATAATCCCACCAGAGCTTGAAATCGGCAGCGGCATCCGCTCCCAATAAGAGGAAGAAATCATTTTCGCGGGCAGTATATTTCTCCCTTAGAAGGTCGATAGTATCTATCATAAATGAAACGCCGCTGCGCCTGATTTCAATATCGTCGACGGTTAATTGCGGATAATTTCCGATGGCGGCTTCGACCATTTTCAGTCTTATTTCGGGGGGCGCTGGACGATGTTCCCGCTTCAGCGGATTTAAATTGGCGGGTATAATCAATACTTGATGAAGATTCAAATCTTCCGCCGCCCATTCAGCCGCTATCAGATGCCCCATATGGGGCGGGTCGAAAGTGGCGCCGAAAACGCCAATCTTCAGCTTCTTTTCACTGAGGGAATTCACTATCCACCTGGGCAGGATTCAAGAAGGTCGACGCTTTTTCGGCTTCGGGAGAATCGGGGTATTTTTCCACCAATTTGAGCATCGCTCGTTCCCCCTCCACCGGCTGCTTCATCTTGAAATAGGATTCACCCATTAATAATAACGATGCCGGCGCGTAATCGGTGTCATAATAGTAGTCGAGCACCGATTTAAGGTAGATGAGAGCCGATTCATAGTCCCGCATTTTGAAGTAAAGTTCCCCGCTCTTGAATATCTTCTTGGCGATTTTGCTCCTTGCCTTATAAATACTTTCCATCACTTCCGGAACCAAATCAGATTGAGGGAAATATTCGGTGAATTCCTGGAATTCATCAACGCATTTATAGGTAAATTCCTGATCCAAGCCATAACCGGGTGATAGTTTCAGATAACTCATCCCGACCTTATATTTCGCTTCATCGACTAAAGGGCTGGAAGGATACTGGTTTACCAAACGCTGGAATTCGGAAGCGGCGATGATGTATTCTTTCATCCGATAATGACTTTCCCCCAGATAATACTGGGCGCTGTCGATGATGGAACTACCGGAATAATTCAAGGTGATGATGGTCAGCGCTTCCATCGCATCGAGGTATTTCCCCCGATCGAACTTCTCCATCGCCCGGTGAAAATCTTCTTCGGGGGATATAGTTCCTCTGCGTTTGTGCGAAGAACAGGATATGGTCAATATGAGGATGAATAGGGTTAAAACCGTGAATGTTTTAATAAAAATATGCGTTCTATTGTAAGTCTTCATAGCTTCTTCTATATGTTGATTATTCTACGGATTAATTATAGCGGCTATTCGTTCACCGCTTTCCGTTCACCATTCACCGCTTATCACCTGCTTCTGACAGCATACAGCGCATAGGTAATCCCTCCCGCAGCGGCGGTGATGGCTATCGGCTTCCAAAAACTCATTGTTTCAGCGGAACTTGATTCCGTCCCCTCACTTAAAGAAGCCGCCCATACCGGCGTATTGGCTTTATATTTGATAATATTCACAGAATCAAGCGGATTGACCTGCCCCTTAAACGGGAGCGGAAAAACCAGCGCCCCGGATAATAGTATTATCTTTATATTAAAAATAGGGTTTAGGGGTTGGGGGTTAGGGTTTAGTAAGCTGTCATTCCCGCTCCCCACACCTGTCATTCCCGCATGCTTTTATCGGGAATCCATCTTTGTGAAAAACA
>JABMRZ010000152.1 GCA_013202315.1 Candidatus Tariuqbacter arcticus
AAATTAAGTAATGAAGTAATAGTTCTGAAAAATTAGAAATATCGACAATTTTTTGTCGATGTCGGTGCAGTAAGCGCCTAACCCCCAACCCCTAAACCCTAAAAAACCGGTATCAATCGTGTCGGACATTAGCAAAGAATTCGTTTCACAAAACAATACTCATACATACCCGCCGTTATTGGAGCGGCGCCCTACCTTCGCTGAAGTCGATTTAGGAGCGCTGAATCGAAACCTGAGAACGGTGCGCAAGTTGTTTCCCCATAAAGGCATAATCGCCATCGTAAAAGCCGACGCTTATGGGCACGGTTTAATCTCCATCTCGAAGGAATTGGAAAATGCGGGGGCGGATTATTTGGGGGCGGGATTCTTGGAAGAGGGGGTGGCGCTGCGGGAAGCGGGGATAAAGCTCCCCATCCTGGTATTAGGCGGAGTAGCAGGTTTTCAAATCGATTATTTTCTGGAATATGATTTGGAATTAACTGCATCTTCGCATTTCATCGTTAATGAAATCGACAGGCGTGCCCGGCGGATGGGTCGCTGCGCCAAGGTTCACTTGAAAATCGATACCGGTTTGAACCGTATCGGGGTAAATTACCGGCGCGCTTTGGAATTTTTAGAGACAGCTGCGGCGCTCCCTTTCATTCAGGTCAAGGGGATATATTCACATCTGGCGAAGGCGAACACCGATGCCGATTTCACCCAGGTCCAATATCGGCGGCTGGCGGATTTGCGGGAACCGGTTCAGCGGATATTCGGGGAAAAGATTCCCTTCCACCTGTTGAATTCGGCGGGGATGTTGAATTTCCCTAAAGGCGCGTTCGAATTCGTTCGTCCGGGATTACTGCTGTATGGTATGCGCCCGGATATGTCATACCTTGAAAGGGCGCCGGTCGAACCTGTAATGTCGCTGAAATCGGAAGTAGTATTCATCAAGCGGGTTCCGCCAAACGAAGGGATCAGTTACGACCTCACTTACACCACCGACCGATTGACCACTATCGCCACAATACCCATCGGTTATGGTGATGGCTGCCTGCAGCGGCTTTCCAACTGCGGAAAAGTCCTCATCGGCGGGAAGCGGTATCCGATAGCGGGAAAGGTCTGTATGGATCAGATTATGGTGGATGTGAGCGATGATCGGGTGCGAATCGGAGAGGAAGCGGTAGTCATCGGCAGTCAGGGCGATGAACGGATAACGGTGGAAGAAATTTGCGAATTGACCGGAGCCCTGCCGTATGAAGTTACGATTGGGATTACCGGGAGGGTTCCGAGGCTGTATTTGGGGGATTAGAATATGGTAATTGGTTGTTGGGTGTTGGTTGTTGGAAGATTGGTTGTGGCTGACGTTATTTGAAACACAGAATTCCGCAGAATGAACAGAAAGAAGATTTGAAACACAGAAATACACAGAATTCACAGAGGACACGGAAAGAAGATTGTTATGAAGCCGTGTATGTTTTAGTTTGAATTATACGAATTTGTAATGAGGATTATGAGCTTATCAGGTAAAAACTTGACAAAATCGAAAAAAAGGCGTAGTTTCTATTAAAACAAAGAGGTAAAAAATGTCGATAATTGCAAGTATAAAAGTCTATGATGGATTGGTATTAGCTGCCGATAGTATGACTACTATAATTGGTGAAGAGGTTTCTTCGGGTATAAAAGGGGTTGTAAAAACATATGAATTCTCTAATAAACTCTTTCAATTAAAAAGTTTACCGGTTGGTTTATTAACATATGGTATAGGAAATATTGCACAACGGTCAATTGAATCACTACTAAATGAATTTATGAGAAAATACGACGAAATAAGAGGTAATACCTCTGAGAATAAACATAAGATAGAAAATATTACTCAAAGACTATTAGACTTTTTAAGAGGTGTATATAAAGACTTCTTTAAGGAAATTCCAGAAGAAAATATGCCTAAATTAGGTGTTCTTGTCGGCGGGTATTCTCCTGATTCAGTATTTGCTGAAGAATGGGAATTTATCCTTCCTAATTTTGATGAAATTAAATTAGTCCGTTCAACGGATAATTTTGGCGCGAGTTGGCGTGGTATTGTTATTCCATTCACAAGATTGTATAGAGGGATCGATCCTAGGACAGAGCAGTTATTAATTAAAGAAGGAGTATCTCCAGACATTGTTAAGAAAGCGCATTATGCTTTTGAAAGCCCAATAATTTTTGATGGTATGCCCGTTCAAGATGCTATTGACTTGGCAAAGTTTATCATCGAAACAACCATAGGTTTATCAAGATTTGAGGCTGGGCCTCCGAGTTGCGGTGGTCCAATCGACATTGCAGTGATACTTCCAGATAAACAATTTAAATGGATACAGAAGAAAGAATTAAGGAGTTAATAATGGGTATTCAGACAAAGTATCTACCATTTTTAATTCTTAGTGGTGATGATACAAGCTCTAATATTTCAAAGTCTTTAACTGCTAATGAAGAATTTACCATATTCACTATTAATTTGTATAATTCTTTTTTCGAATTTGGTGACATTAGCAGAATGGATCGAGATCGTGAAATTGATATTTACATCGAAGAAATCGACACCCGTTTCAAAAAAGCATGGGATATCTTGGCTGATTTATAATGAGATATCTAATGAAGGAAGATATTTTAAAATTACAAAGAAAAATTGCCCTCGAATCTGAGGGCTTTTTTTCAGCAACTGAAGATAACATAGCCAAAAATAATTCGCTTGAATTCTTGATTGAGACTCCGAAATCATTTCTATTTGGGGAAGAACAATATCCCACAGTTTTTAAAAAAGCGGCCTGTTATGCTTTTTTCATCATTAAGAATCATGTGTTTTTCGACGGCAATAAAAGAACTGGAACGAAGTCATCATTGTTGTTTCTAAAGCTAAATGGCTGGACACTTAAAGAAACTGTAACCTATAATGATATAGTTCAATTAGCGTTGGGTATCGCTTGCAATGAACTGGACTTTGAGGATATTGTTATCTTCTTTGAGTCAAATTCCATAAAGCTGAAGTAACTACTCTTAACTTTTAACCTTGAACTTATAATTTGAATCCAATCGGCGTATTCGATTCCGGAATTGGCGGATTGACCGTCTTGAAAGCGTTGACGGATGAACTCCCTTCGGAATCATTCGTATATTTCGGCGACACCGCCCGCGTCCCATACGGGACGAAGTCGGAACCGGTGGTCAAGCAGTTCGCTTTGCAGGATTCGCTGTTCCTGCTGAAGCACGATGTGAAGTTAATCGTGGTCGCCTGCAACAGCGCATCGTCGGTAGCGCTGGATTTCCTGAAGCAGAGGCTGGCGCTGCCGGTCATCGGGGTTATCAAACCGGGGGCTGAAGCGGCGCTCGATGCCGCTCCTGATAAACCCATCGGGATAATCGGTACCCGCGCCACCATCGCCAGCGGCGCTTACCAGCGGGCGTTGAAATCGCTGAAGCCGGATATCGAATTCACCGCCCAGCCGTGCCCTTTGTTCGTGCCGTTAGTGGAAGAGGGATTGACCGCCGGTGAAATTCCGAAGGTGGTGGTAGAACATTATCTTCATCCGCTGAAGGAGGCGGGTATCGGGGCGCTAATCCTGGGCTGCACGCATTATCCCTTGCTAAAATCGATTATAGCGGAATATTTCGGTGATGAGGTCATAATCATCGATTCCGCCGCCGCTACAGCGCAGAAAGTGAAAGCGGAACTTGCGGTTCGGGGAATGCTTGCGGACGAAGAGACTTCCCGCTCGATCAACTTCTTCGCCAGCGATATTTCGCCCGGCTTCGTTGAACAAAGCCGGTTGTTCTTTGGAGGGGAACTTCCGCAGGTGGAGAAGGTTGAATTCGAGGTGGCGGATTTTTGGGTGTGATTTACTCTGAAAATAGGGTTTAGGGTTTAGTAGGCTGACATTCCCGCATGCTTTTAGCGGGAAGCCATACCCATTTTTCATTCTAAGTTGTGCCGGGAACCGGCATGAGGGTT
>JABMRZ010000153.1 GCA_013202315.1 Candidatus Tariuqbacter arcticus
CCTAAATCCTAAATCCTAAATCCTAAATCATACATCCTAAATCCTATTGCTAACTTAAGTGAACAACCGAATAATTAATTATCTGCTTAATTCGCTTAATCTGCTGTGAATTCTTATTATTTCTCAAAGGGTTTAAAAATTTCAAATTATGTTATTCCAGCGAATCGGTCGGGGCTGACCGGCTTACAGATGTTATTTTGACTTTTCTGGTTTTTGTTTCTTCCTCACCCGTTCACCGGTTCCCTCATCTTCTTGGTAATAATAACTATAGCCGCTGTAATAGTAGCTGTATGGATTATAGTAGCGATAGGCGTAGTAATATCCGTAGCCGTAGCGTCTTTCTGTCTGGTTGAGAATAACACCCAAAATTTCCACATTCAATCGCCGCGAGATATTAACCGCATGTTGAACCGCTTTCTGGCTGGTTGATTCAACCTGAGCGATTAATATCATTCCATCTCCCCGCTCAGCCAATACTCTCGAATCAACGCAAGCCATTATCGGTGGAGTATCAATTAATATTATATCATATTGTGATCGTATTTCTTGTAAAAGTCCTGACATCTTTCGGGAACCGACAAGTTCGGCTGGATTCGGAGGAGAAGACCCCGCAGTTATCAAATAAAGGTTAGATAATGGAGTCTCCATAGTGATGTCGGATAGTGAAACCTCATCGAAAAGATAATTAGTCAAACCTGGTTTCCGGTTAAACTCAAAATATTTGTGCTGGACGGCGCGCCTAAGGTCACAGTCTAAAATCAGCGTCTTATGACCTCCCTGGGCGAATGAAACAGCCAAGTTAACCGTGGATAGCGATTTTCCCTCCGCGCTGCTGGGGCTGGAAATCACAAAAATCTTCTTTGATTTATCCTTGGCGATGAAAGAAATGCTGGTTTTAAGTGAACGATAAGCCTCTGCGACCGGAGATTTCGCTGAATAGCCAGTTAATATTTTTATTTTATCACCGGGATCGCCATCTTTCTTTATTACTCGAGAAAGAGTCTCCGTAATATCTCTCGACTGGGTCAGAACCGGAATGGTGCCAAATACCGGCAAACCCAGTTGCTGAACATCATTTTCATCCTTGATAGTGTCATCAAAACGGTTGATAACTACACAAATCACAACTCCCAGCGACAAAGCAGAGAGTATACCCAATATCAGTTTCTGAGCCTTTCTTCGGGGGATGGGCTTATTGGGAAGACGGGGCTTGTCTATCACTTTAACCCCGCCCTGTTCCGAAGCCACTCGTATCCGGGCCTCTTCGCGCTTTTCAAGGAGAATGTCAACTGTTTTTTGCAGCACATCCCGAGACCGAACTAAACCGGCATATTCTAAAATGTCCTTGGAAATATTAGGATGTTCAACCATGAAACGGTCGATCTGTATGCGGTAAAAATTGACCTGGTTATCATAACGCTCTTCCTCGATTAAAGCGGCCTCAAGCTCCTTCTCCATGTTATGCAAAGTCATACCAGAATATGAACTGCTCAATTCACCGCTGGAGGCGGACAATGAGACTGAACGAATAATCTGGTTTAAAATCTGATTGCGTTCCTTTCGTAATGCTTCTATCTCATCAGCATTCAATCCCAATGACAAAGCGTTTTCGAGTTTATTTCTGACTTGTTCCAAACGAATTTTAAGCGCAGTATCCTCCTGACCGTAATCTTCCTGGTAGTTTGAAGACAGCTGCGATATAAGTTCCTTTATTTGCTTGTCGTAGGAATCTATATTCATCATTACCATCTCCAAACCAGCCTCAGCCTTCGATAGATTCTTTTCCAAATCAAGAAGTTCTTGACCCACACCCATTTCCGTATCGGCAGCGATGAATTTGTTCTTGCGAAGAAAAGTCTGTAATTCTTCTTCCGCCTTTTCCATTTTCAGGTTTATAAGAGAAAGCTGGTCATTGATGAATTCGGATACATGGCGCGCATCCTGGCGCTCAAGATCAATGGACCGATTACGAAAATTATCCACCGCCGCTTGAGCCAAGAAGAGGGCAAATTCCCTATCCTGAGAAATCGCATATACAGTCAGAAAACCCTCCTCGCGAGGATTTGCTTTATAATCAATATTCACTATACTTCTAACCGAATCATGCGGCATTTCAGGATAAGTCGCCAAAACCTGTTTAACAACATCATTACTATATTCACGACTATCGAGAATTGAAGTATAGTATTTCTGAGTTTTGGTTGTCTTGCCGGAACTTTCCACTACTGAAACGGCGTCAAGAAAAGATACACCCTTTACCGATACCATCACTGTAGCGGACGACTTGTAAAGTGGGACCATACCTAGCAGATAATAAAGCAAAGGAACTATGACCACAAGCAATGAAACGACAACTATCCAGGGACGCTTCAGAACCGACAACAAGACAGTTATTAGTGTGATCCCGGGACCGGTAAAAATAAATTGGTCGTCAGTTTGACCTTGAAAGTCTTCGGACTCTCTATGATTTTTGTTCACGCTATTATCCTTATTGGATTAAAACGGTTATCATGATAAATTTGGATTCCCGGTAATTATCATAACCGGGAAAGAATCAATGCTGCTGATAAAATATAAGCAACATCGCGCATAACCTGCACCCACCAAGTAAACCTTTGCCACTGGTTATATTCATTGACTATAACTATATCACCAGGCTGAACCGATGGAATGGCATCCACCTGTCCGGATGCCATTAGTTTTTTAACCTTTATCAATTCAGGCATATATTCAGTTCTATAGGAGGGTATATAATAAACATGGTTCAAATTCCCGATTGATGAAACTCCACCGGCAAGATTGATCATATCAATAACATTCGCTTCATCATCCATCGGCATGTAATTCCCCGGCGAACGAACCGCACCCAGCACCCTCACATAAGAGGCCGTAGTCAACATCGGTACAATTATAATATCCCCATTTACAATTTCAGGAAGCTCGGCTGCACGATCATCTTTCAGATATTCATAGAGATTGATTGAAATTGTCCGCTTTCCCTCTTTATCACGCCTGATTATTTGAATATCCTTGAGATTCGCCGTGCTCATCGCGCCGCCGGCGATGGAAATCACCCCCTGAAGGTCGATCGGTCCTTGAACTTGGTAGGGTCCGGGATTTTTAACTTCGCCTTGAACCCTGATCTGCAACATAAAAAATTCGGAAATATTAATGAAGAGACGAGGTCGTTCAACATAACGCGTTAAAAGAGGCAATAGAAGCTCGTGCAATTCCGACAATGTTAGCCCGTCAATAGGGATATTTGCCAACATTGGGTAATCTGTGGTTCCGTCCTGACGAACTACCGTTGATTTTGACAGTTCAGGATAACCCAAGACGGTGATATTCAACACATTGCCCACATTAATGAATTGTTCCACTGAACCGGCTGTGGGAACTAAAATGAAGCAGATTATGAAAACAGGAATAAGTGATAAATAATTACGCAATAATGTATCTCCTATATAGAACTTCCGCCTTTCTTCAAAGGCCGTGTTTTTCGTCGCCTTCAACTATATCCCAATCCCAAAAGAAGCCTTATTTCAGACTCGAAAAGGATGTATCACCGGGAGTTGTCGATTTTAATATAGAAATATAGTCATTTAATATATCTTTATCAAGTTTTTCAGCTAATTGATTTGGATTTATTTTGGTAACTCCGGCGCTTTTGAGAATCTTCATTTGAATCATTTCGAGTGTTTGAAAAGGTCACGAGTGATTTACGCTGCTAAAATTTTGGCGGTTCACAACCGAATATTTCCGCATAAAACTGTCCCGTCTTTTTCGGACAATTGATAGTTGATACAACAATAGAGATGAGCTAAAATGTGAAAATTTCCAGGCAAACTATCTATTGGCCGGGAGTTGCGGTATCCTATTCAAATGGAATACCAAAGGCATCGAAGATGCAAAAAGAAGTCTGGATCAACCCGAAAAACTTGAAAAAATCGTTTCAGATGATTAATTTTAGGCAACAAAAATGTCCAACTGCTTGATACATACAGAAGCGGCAAGCGCCAGCATAACTATTATAATCATTTTCTCAAAGCAAACCCTCATGCGCCTGCGGCACGCAACGAAACATGAAAATAAGATATGGATTCCTCCCCCATAAGCGGGACGGGAATGACAGCCTGCTAACCCCTAACCCCTAACCCCTATTTTCAGATTAAAGTAGCAGCTGAATTGTCCGATCTATACAAGTAATTACTTCTATTTGACGAAAAAACATTTTTAAACTTAGTTTAAAGCCGAGGAACATTATATTGAGAAATATGTATTCCAAAGAAACACTGGTGAACCTTCACAAGTCAATGGTTAGAATAAGATTCAGCGAGGAGAGTCTCGTTGAGCCTATACTGAATGAAGAATTCAAATGTCCGGTTCATTTATACACCGGACAGGAAGCTATCGCTGCAGGGGTGGGGGCGGCTTTATCCGATGAAGATTACATCTTTGGTACTCATCGTTCCCACGGCCATTATCTCGCCAAAGGCGGCGGATTGAAAGAGATGATAGCTGAAATCTATGGAAAAGATACCGGCTGTTCCAGAGGAAGAGGCGGCTCGATGCATTTATACAGCCCCGAAAAAGGATTTTGCGGTTCAGCCCCCATCGTCGCCGGGACTATTTCATTGGCGCTTGGCAGCGCTTTGGCTTCTTCGATAAGAAAGGATAGACGGGTTACAGTCAGTTTTTTCGGTGATGGAGCGGCGGGCGAAGGGGTACTGTATGAATCGCTCAATTTTGCCGCACTGAAAAAACTGCCCATTATTTTCGCCTGTGAAAATAATCTATATTCCACACATCTTCCCATCCGAGAGTGCAGGCCTAATGATAATATCTATCAAATTGCCGAGCCCTTTGGTATCGAAAGTCATAGAATCGACGGTAACGATGTTTTGCAGGTCTATGAAGCGGCGAAGAATGCTGTCCAACAATGCAGGAATAATCAGGGACCGGTCTTCCTCGAATTTATGACTTACAGAATGCGCGGACATGTCGGACCAAACGATAAGATACAGGAAAAACAAACCGATATAAGACCGAAAGCTGAAATAAAGAAATGGGAAAAGAAAAATCCCATCGAGAAGTTCCGTCGATATCTTCTGGAAAATAATATTCTTGAAGAAAAAGATTTGAACAGAATTGAGCGGGAAATTAATGAAGAAATCGCCGACGCATACCTTTTTGCTAAAGAAAGCCCACATCCACTAAAAAATGAATTGATAAAATATGTCTTTAAAAACTAAAAAATTGCAATATAGTTTAGCTATTAATGAAGCTCTTCGTCAAATGATGGAGCATGATGACACCGTTTTTCTGCTCGGACAAGGGGTTAAAAGTCCCTGGTATGTCGGAAATACAGCGCAGGGACTTCTCGACAAGTTTCCTGAAAGAGTGATTGATACACCGGTTTCCGAAAATGCCATTACCGGGGCGGCGGTCGGGGCGGCGATTGCCGGTATGAGGCCGGTGGTCGTCCATCCGAGAATGGATTTTATGTTATACGCCTTCGACCCCATAATCAATCAGGCGGCGAATTGGCATTATATGTCAGGGGGGAATTCAACCGTTCCAGTGGTAATATGGGGTATAATCAATCGAGGCGGCGAACAGGCGGCTCAGCATTCTCAAGCGCTGCACGGTCTGTTCAGCCATATCCCCGGACTGAAAGTAGTTATGCCCTCTACTCCTTACGACGCGAAAGGGTTGATGGTCGCCGCAATAAAGGATGACAATCCCGTAGTCTTCATCGATGACCGCTGGCTGTATGATATTAAAGAGGAAGTGCCCGAAGAACTATATTCGGTTCCCATCGGTAAGGGGATTATCAGGAAACCGGGAAAAGATGTGACTTTGGTGGGCATTTCATATATGGCGCATATTGCTTTAAAATCTGCAATAGCTTTAGAAGAGGATGGCATCGATGTGGAAGTCATTGACTTAAGAACTATAAAACCGATCGATACCGAACTCCTTTTTAAATCGATTAAGAAAACCCGTAGAGTCGTCATTGCAGATGTGGGTTGGAAAACCTGTGGAGTCGCGGCTGAACTATCAGCATTGATTAATGAAAACTTCTTTAACTCTTTAAAATCTCAGGTTATAAGATTAACTTTACCGGACGCACCCGCTCCGGCAAGCCGTAATTTGGAAGAGGCTTACTACCCAAAAGAAGAGAATATTATATTAACTGTAAAAAAAATGCTGGGAAATTGAAACACAACAATTACTGAAATCTTTATTCATCAAGGAGTTGTATATGGAATATGAAGTCCGTTTCATCGACTATCCAAAACAGTATAAAAAAATTCGCAAAGAAATTCTTGAAACCATCGATACAGTGCTGTCTCGCGGCGATGTTATGATGCGCCGGCAAATGCGCCATTTTGAGAATAATCTTGCTGCTTTTGTGGGAACTAAATATGCGGTTGGCACCAGCAACTGCACCGATGCCATGCATCTGACCCTGCGAGCGGCAGGTATCGGCGCCGGTGATGAAGTCATCACCGTTTCCCATACTTTCATCGCCACCGCAGCCGCCATACATCACGCAGGCGCTGCACCTGTTCTTGTGGATATCGGCGAAGACCACAATATGAATGTTGATTTGCTGGAAGCCGCCATAACCCCTCAAACAAAGGCGATCATACCAGTCAATTTGAACGGCAGGCTGTGCGATATGGAAAAGGTGCTGGCTATTGCTGAAAAACACGGTTTGATAGTAATTGAAGATACCGCTCAATCGCTTGGAGGATCCTTCAAAGATATAAAAGGCGGGAACTGGGGGCTCGCCGGATGTTTCAGCTTCTATCCCGCTAAATTATTGGGAGCATACGGTGATGCCGGAGCAATGGTAACTAGCAGCGAGGAAATTGCCCAAAAGGTTTGCGCTTTGCGTGACCATGGAAGGATGCCTAACGGTGATATCGCCGGTTGGTCTTTCAATTGTCGATTGGATAATTTGCATGCTGCAATACTCGACTTAAAGCTTAAGAATTTGCCGGAGAGCCTTGAACGCCGCCGGGAGATAGCTAAAATATATGATGATGGTTTGAGCGGATTATCCCAGCTCCAACTGCCACCAGCCCCCTCGGACGATGGAGATTACTATGATGTTTTCCAGAACTACGAGATAGAGGCGGATGATAGAGACAGTCTTGTCGATGATTTGCGGAAAAACGGAATTGAAATAATGCTCCCCTGGGGCGGCGCTGGCGTTCACCAATTCAAAGCGCTGGGTTTAACCCACTTCAGACTTCCCCGTACGGAGAAACTGCTTTCAAGAGCGCTGCTACTCCCAATGCACCCGGAACTGGAAGATGAACAAGCCGAATATGTGGTGGAAGTAATTAAGAGACATTATCATAATTGACTATTGTGAAATAACTTCCAATTATACTGGATCTTGAAAATATTTTCGTATTCTGATGTAGGGGCGGGCTTCAAACCCGCCCAATTTATCGGAAAAGAC
>JABMRZ010000154.1 GCA_013202315.1 Candidatus Tariuqbacter arcticus
GAGGTTGGAGAGAATACGGGCACAATGTTTACCCGCTTTGTCTATCACCCGGTTAACCGCGTCTTTATCCAATTCCAAAATGCGCGCTGTGGCTCTTACACCGTTGCCTTCGGCTGCACAACGAATGATCATCTGGATGGTATTAGTGGTCATTTTAACCATTAAACGGGGGAAAAGTGATGATAAGTTCCGTTTTAATCGAGAAAGAAAGGGTTTAAAATGCAAATGACGAGTAACGTTTTTAATTGCAATAACTATTTTTTCATTGATTTTTGGACATTACATTTTTGTTGAGTATATTCATTATTATCTCTAAAATCTTCATCCTCTTTTCTTGGCGCCTCGCTGTCTTATATGGGCAGATTTTTTTTCTTTGAACCGCTGTTTTCCTTTAGTTTATTCAGCATTATCATTATATTTCAATGGTGCCGAATCATTCTCTTGCCAAGCGACATCTTTTTTTTCGTGTTCATTCGTGGTTAATTAGTTTGCATTACCCCCACGATATAGCGAAGAACCTCATTTTCCATTTTCCATTTTCAAGGTAAGAAAGAATAATTGATTTCATCCTTCTTTAAAAGGAATTAGCATCATGAAAATATCCCTGAAGGTTTCAACCTTACGCTATATTCAGAGTTTTGTCAATCATTCGGTTCATATTCTTCTGACGATATTTATTGGCATCCTAATTCTGCGTCCGAATCTGTATGCTGAAAGCAACAGCATCAATTTCGAAAGCATCTCCATTGAGCAAGGACTATCCCAGAATACCGTCTATTGCATTTTCCAGGATAGCAAGGGTTTTATATGGTTCGGAACTCAAGATGGCTTGAATAGATATGACGGCTACACTTTTAAGGTCTATAGGAACGACCCTGCGGAACCCAATAGCTTAAGTAATAACATTGTATTCTCAATTTGCGAAGATAGCGAAGGAGATTTATGGATTGGGACTTATGGCGGAGGTGTGAACAAGTTTGACCGAAAATATGAGAAATTTTCGCGTTTCGAAAACATCCCTGATGATTCTAATAGCTTGAGTAACAATAATGTATGGTCGATTTTTAAAGATGAAACCGGCATACTCTGGTTTGGCACTGAAGGCGGATTGAACAGATTCAATCCCAAAACTGAAGAATTTACACATTATAAAAATGAACCGGATAACTCCAATAGCTTAAGTGGTGATTTAGTGTTTTCAATCTACGAAGATGAATCCGGTATCTTTTGGATAACAGCGCCTGGTGGATTAAATAGTTTTAACCCTGAAACTGAGAAATTCACTTTATATGAAAACGAGCCCGGCAATCCCAACAGCTTATGCAGCAACAAAGTACGGGTAATCCTTGAAGATAAATCCGGAATGTTTTGGATAGGAACCTGGGGAGGAGGACTGGATAAATTTGACCCGGAAAATAAAAAATTCACTCATTATCAAGCTGATCCTGAAGATATTTACAGTTTGAGCAACAATATCATCACTTCAATTTATGAAGACAAATTTGGTGTGCTGTGGATTGGAACTTGGGGCGGCGGATTGAATAAGTTCGACTATAAAACGGATAAGTTTATAAATTATCAAACCGACCCTGCTGATCCTAATAGTCTAAGTAATAACTATATCCGGTCGATTTTGGAAGATCAATCGGGGATACTATGGATTGGAACCGAGGGAGGCGGAATTAATAAATATGACAGGGCGAAGGAAAAATTCCAGCATTATAAAAATGACCCCAATAACCCTAATAGCCTGAATGATAATTCTGTTTTCTCAATACTTGAAGATAAATCGGGGATACTATGGATTGGAACCTATTGGGGCGGACTTAATAGATTTGACCGTGATAAAGGAACATTCGGTCATTATAAAAATATTCCCAATAATCCCAATAGTCTGAGCAACAATTATGTGATGTCTATATTTGAGGATGAATCGGGTTTGTTGTGGTGTGGAACTGGTGGAGGCGGACTAATTAAATTCGATAGGGAAAAAGGAACTTTTACACATTTCAGGAACGATCCCAATGACACAAACAGCATAAGCAGCGATTGGGTTCTATCTATACATATAGACAATTCAGGGGTGTTGTGGATTGGGACCTATATGGGCGGTCTTAATAAATTCGATCAGAAGAAGGGGATATTTTCTCATTATCTCAACAATCCGGATGATCCAAACAGCATTGGCAGTAATATCATTACCTCTATTTATGAAAACCCCTCAGGAATGTTATGGATTGGCACAGATGGCGGTGGACTGAATAAATTCGATAGGGAATCCGAATTGTTCACCCATTACATTAACATTCCGGATGATTCCAACAGCTTGAGTGGAAATACGGTGAATATAATTTATGAAGATAAATCGAATGTGATTTGGGTCGGAACGAATAACGGATTGAGTAAATTTGAAGGTGACAGTGAGACCTTTATCCGTTACAGCGAAGAGGATGGACTGCCAAACAATGTGATTCATGGAATATTGGAAGACAATAAGGGCAATCTTTGGCTGAGCACCAATAGAGGACTGTCAAAATTCAATCCGCAAAAAGAAACATTCATCAACTATCGTAAGGAAAACGGACTTCAAAGCTATGAATTCAATATCGGCGCCTATTACAAGGGCAAAAACGGAGAAATGTTCTTCGGAGGCGTCAACGGCTTCAATGCGTTTTATCCCGATAGTGTGAAGACTAACACCCACATCCCTCCCATCGTTATCACCGATTTTCAAATATTCAATAAATCGATTCAACACGGTGAAGAATCTGTATTGCGAAAATCCATCACGGCAGCCGAAAAAATCAAATTATCCTACAAAGATAGGGTCATCTCATTCGCTTTCGCCTCTTTGAGTTATAATTTCCCCGAACTAAACCAATACGCCTATATGATGGAAGGATTTGACAGAGACTGGAACTATATTGGAAACAGACATTTTGCGACCTTCACCAACTTGCCCGCCGGCAGCTACACTTTCAGAGTCAAAGGTTCAAACAATGAAGGGATTTGGAATGAAGACGGCGCTTCTATCAAATTAAGTGTCACCCCCCCGCCCTGGAAAACTTGGTGGGCTTACGCTCTATATGTCATTGTAATAGTATGCCTTGTTTATATATATGTGCGTTATAAAACGAAGGTCCAGGCAAGAGAATTGGAACGCCAGCGCAGGGAACTGGAACAAGAACGATTAGTCAGTGAGCGCCTGCGTCAAATCGATAAATTGAAAGATGAATTCTTGGCTAACACATCTCACGAACTGCGCACGCCGCTGAACGGCATCATCGGCATCGCCGAATCACTCTTCGATGGTATTCTGGGAAAAACAACCGAAAAGATGCGCGCAAACCTCTCTATGATTGTATCCTCCGGAAAAAGACTCGCCAGTTTAATCAACGATATCCTCGATTTTTCCAAGCTTAAAACACAGCATTTGCAACTTCATAGAAAACCAATAGATATTAAATCACTCACGGATGTAGTTTTACAAATCTGCCAGCCGTTAGTTGCCGGAAAAAAGCTGATCCTGAAAAATGAAATCGCCAGCGATGTCCCACCCCTCGACGGTGATGAAAACCGCCTCCAGCAAATACTGTATAATCTGGTGGGGAACGCCATCAAGTTCACAGAATCGGGATTGGTTACCATTTCAGCCAAAGCACGAGATGAAAAAGTCGAAGTTTCCATCGCCGACACCGGAATCGGTATCCCTGAAGATAAGATCGGAGACATCTTCAAATCGTTTGAGCAAGTCAGTGCATCGATTGAAAGAGAATATGGCGGAGTTGGTTTGGGCTTGGCTATCACCAAACAGCTGGTGGAACTGCACAATGGAACCATTCGCGTTGAATCCGAGGTCGGTAAAGGATCGACATTCACCTTTACCATCCCGGCTTCTGAAGATAAACCGGAAGTTGTCGAAAAAACTCGTGCAGCTGCAAAAGTCAGAGATGTGGAGCGAATTGATTTTACCCGCACTTTGGACAGTATTGCGAAGCAGAATGGAGACTATAAAATACTCGTCGTCGACGACGACCCGATCAACCTGCAAGTGATAGCAAACCATCTTGCTTCCGAGAATTATGCTGTCAAAGAGGCTTCAAACGGTGAAGAAGCCTTAGAATTAATCGAAAGAGAAGGGAATTTCGATCTTATCTTACTGGATATTATGATGCCGAGGATGTCGGGCTACGAGGTGTGCCATAAAATCAGGGAAAAATACCTCCCCAGTGAACTGCCTATCATAATGATAACCGCAAAAGACCAGGTGTCAGATTTGGTGGAAGGATTTACTTCAGGAGCCAGCGATTATATCGTGAAACCCATTTCTAAGAACGAACTTATAGCCCGCATCAACACTCACTTGAATCTATTGAAAATCAACATCGCATACGGAAGATTTATACCTCACGATTTCATACGAACATTAGGCCATGAAACAATCCTCGATGTAAAGCTGGGCGATCAAATTCAGGGCGAGATGACCATCCTTTTCTCGGATATTCGATCCTTCACTGAAATATCGGAAAGTATGTCTCCTAAAGAAAACTTCGATTTCTTGAATGATTACCTAAAAAGAATTACTCCTTCCATCAGGAACAACAACGGATTCATCGACAAGTTTATGGGCGATGCGGTTATGGCGCTTTTCCCCAAGCTGCCGGAAGATGCGGTAATGGCTTCAATCGATGCCTTGAAACAGGTCCGAATATATAACCTTGACCGCCAAAAGCAAGGGATTTTTCCCGTTAATATCGGCGTCGGTCTGAACGCCGGAAAACTGATGCTCGGTACTATTGGCGATGAAAAAAGAATGGACGGAACCGTGATTTCAGATGCGGTTAATCTCGCCTCTCGTTTGGAGGGATTGACCAAGAGATACGGAGCTTCAATCGTTATCAGTGAACATACACTCAAAAGCATCGTGGAATTTGAAAAATACCATCATCGTTTCTTGGGCAAAATTCAGGTAAAAGGGAAAGAGGAAGCGGTATATGTCTTTGAAATCTATGATGGTGACCCGGAACAGGTAATAGACTTAAAACTCAAAACAAAATCGGATTTTGAGCTTGGTCTCGACTTTTTTTATAAGAAGGGATTTGCGGATTCCGTTGGATTGTTTAAGAAGGTATTGGATGTAAATCCCGACGATAAAACAGCCAGACTCTACCTTGAACGCTCGGCTCAATTTGTCGTGCAGGGCGTCCCGGACGACTGGCAGGGGATTGAAGCTATGGATGCTAAATAAAATCTTCGATTTGTTTCTAAAATACTTGACAGTAAATATATTGTTTCATATTATTATATTATTCCGATAACTAATCTTCGTATTGTAGAATGCTCACCTTAATGCGTATCACCTATTTAATCGCTTCTTAGGTAACACTTTAGGTGTTTGAAGTAGGCGCTTAAAGATAATGTCATGCTGAACCCTGTCCCGGATTTAATCCGGGATCATTTCAGCATCTCGTAGATCCCGAAACAAGTTCGGGATGACGACCTTGTTGTTGCTTGAACTTCAGAGAACTATAATGTTACTTAAATTTAACTTCTTTTGAATGACTTATAAATGCGGTGCGATTCGGTTCAACTCAAGTGTATATAATCAGAAACCTTCTTAAAAACAGTCAATTTCTGCATATCGTAGATCTCGAATATTTAATGCTTAAGATTAAAGAAACAGGAATTGTATTACACAATTAAAACAAAGATAAGTATATTAAATGTCAATGTCAATGATTTTTTTTTAAAAAATCATATCAGATAGCAATTTATAGTGATTCTTAAAGGGTCTGTTTCC
>JABMRZ010000155.1 GCA_013202315.1 Candidatus Tariuqbacter arcticus
GAGTTTTGAATTTTGAATATTGAATTTGTTTCGGATTGCGGATTTTGATTTCGAATTTGGTTCCGGCTCTTCCGGGTTAGGATGAATTATAATGGTAATACTATCTGCTGCGTTTGGAGGGTGAAGAGCGCTTTCGCCCTTTTCGGGTGCGTGCGTTGTTTTTGGTATTCTGACCTCTGACCGGCAATCCTTTGCGATGGCGCAGCCCTCGATAGCACCCGATATCCATTAATCGTTTGATATTCATTTGAATTTCGGTGCGCAGTGGACCTTCCACTTTAAAATCGGAACCTATGACAGCCCTGATTCTATTGGTTTCTTCATCAGTCAGGGCGTGTGTGCGGGTATTAGGGTCGACTCCGGCTATTTGGCATATTTTCTGAGCGCTTGTATTTCCTATCCCAAAGATATAGGTTAAAGCGATGACAATACGTTTATTTTTAGGGATATCGATACCTGCTATTCGTGCCAAGTTTCAGCACCTCCAAATAAAATTTAAAAGTTAAAAAGCCTGAATTTTACAGCCAATCACTTAAATAAGTCATCAACAAGACAATCAATTGGTTTAACAGCATATAGCTTCGGCGTGAAATAAGAACTGTTACATTGAATTCGTGAGTATCTAACCCTGTCTTTGCTTGTGTTTTTTATTTTTACAGATAACCCGGACAGTTCCCCGGCGGCGGATTATTTTACAATGTTCGCAAATTTTCTTGACTGACGCTCTGACTTTCATAATTCACCTCATTGGTAAACCGGTATGCTGGTAAACTGATAATTGAGTTAAGTTGAAGTTTAGGTATTATTCTTTGAGGGTCAGTTGCCGACTTCAGAGAGTTGACACTACGATGTATTGATTTGGGAAACAGACCTTTGAAATATTGATAGGATATTCCAGCTATATTCATATATTATTTATATCGATAGACAATTCTTCCTCGACTCAGGTCATAGGGTGACAGTTCGACGGTAACCTTATCTCCTGGGAGGATTTTAATGAAATGCATGCGCATTTTGCCTGAGATATGCGCCAGGAGGACATGCCCGTTTTCCAGTTCGACTTTGAAGGTGGCGTTGGGCAGAGTTTCAATAATGACGCCGTCTACTTTTAATGCTTCCTGCTTAGGCATTGAATAAAAAAGTGCTATTTAATTTCTTGATGACTGAAAATTGGGTTATGACTTTGACATAAAGACGGCCGGTGTCCGACGGTTCCATCTCAGTCAGGTTCGACTAAGGTCAAAATATCCGGACCTTCTTGAAAGATGACTATAGTGTTTTCGTAATGGGCTGAAGGTTTATTATCGGCGGTGATGATTGTCCAGCCATCTTGAAGGACATTAACATCATAGACGCCGGTATTTATCATCGGCTCGATGGCGAGCACCATTCCACTCCTCAGTTTAGGGCCATTGCCGGGTAAGCCATAATTGGGCACTTGAGGTTCTTCATGGAGGTTTCTTCCGACACCGTGTCCCACCAACGCTCTCACTACGGAAAATCCTCTTCCTTCGGCGAACTTTTGAATCCGGTGGGATATATCGGACAACATATTTCCGGGTTCAGCCAACTCGACTCCTTTCCAGAAGGATTCCTCGGTTGTTTCGACCAAGTGTCGTTTTTCAAAGCTGACATCTCCCACGAGGAAAGTTCTCGCCGCATCGCCATAGAAGCCGTCGATTTCGACTCCTACATCCACTCCAATAATTTCGCCGTCCTTCAATTTTCTTTTTGACGGGATACCGTGCACCACTACTTCATCGATAGAGAAGCAGCCGCTGGCGGGAAAAGGGATAGGGGCATCCCCTTTGATTCCTTTGAAGGCGGGTCTGCCTCCCTTATCGCGGATGAACCATTCAAGTTCGTCATCGAGTTCTTTAGTGGTGATTCCGGGACGAATCAATTCGCCCATATAGTTCAAAGCTTCGCCGACAACTCGACAACTTCGACGAATAGCATCGATCTCTTTACGACTGTATATCGTAATCATTGAAGGTGTTTTTCAATCGTGAGAACACATTTTCCGCTCCGCCAGTCCCTGGGATATTAAGCAGTAAGCCTTTTAATTGATAATATTCATTCAGAGGGGCGGTTTTCTGTTTATAAACCTCCAAACGATTGCGGACGGTTATTTCTTTATCATCATCACGCTGATAGACTTCACCGCTTTTAATTTTTTCTTCGAGCGGCGGATCGGTAATCATATTATAGATACGGCCGGTAGTACGGCAGATCCACCTGGCGGTCAGGCGGCGCACCAACTCTTCGTCATCGACTTCGATGGCAAGCACCGCATCCAGTTTCCTGCCAATGCCTTCGAGTATTCCGGCGAGCCCTTCAGCTTGAGGGATGGTGCGGGGGAAGCCGTCGAGGATGAATCCGCCAGCGCAGTCATCCTGCGATAAGCGCCCTTTCACCATTTTTACCATCAGGTCATCCGGCACCAGGTCGCCGGCATCCATATATGATTTGGCACGCATTCCCAGTTCGGTGGCGGCTGCTGTTTCGGCGCGGAGGATATCGCCGGTGGAGATTTGTGGAATGCCGAATTCCTCCATCATCATTTTAGCTTGGGTGCCTTTGCCGGCGCCGGGGGGACCAAGGAGGATTAGGTTCATTGTGATGCTTACTTCTCTATGATTTAATTTCTTATGAACTTCAATAGAACAGAAATAATTAATGGCTGTAACCCTCAACGCCCTTTTCTTTTACTTCGAAATACTATTACTATAGATATTGTTGCAGCAATAGCACTTAAAATTGCCAGCGTCAGAGATATAAGGTCAATGTTATTCACTGTCTGTGCCTCCTGGCAGAATAGCCAATGACAGCCCCAAGAATGTTAAAAGGAAAGCAATTGCTGTAATAAGCCTCAAAATACTTGGCTCATCGGTCAATATCTGCCCAATGATCACTGTTCCAAAAATAATTTTCGCCAAATCACCGAAGAACTTCGCTAAATATTCCTGCCTTCTTTTAATACTTGCTTGCATTAAGGTTATGAAGCTTATACCTAAGCGAAACATACCAGCTTTAAATCAGGACTTTTTCGCCTTCTTGGCTTTCTTTTGGAAGAAATAAATGCCGAATCCGATCAAAGCGACTAAAATCCCGAAACTGCTTAAGTAAATTGATAGCAGGTCTAATTTTGACATTACTCCTCCTTCGGCAAGATTAATAAAGAAAGAATAAACAACCCCAAAAATGTAAATAATCCCAGCAACAAAACTAAATACTCTGTTTTTTCTTCTATAATCTGCGTTATTATCGCTGTCGCAAAGATAATCTTGGCTAAATCGCCGAGAAACTTGGCAATATATTCCCGTCTACTCATAATATTACATCCTTCGCCTGCCGCGGAGTTTGCCGGAGCTCAGGAATCCGTCATAATGACGCATCAACAGATGCGATTCGATTTGCTGAAGTGAATCCAGCGCCACTCCGACGATAATCAACAGTCCGGTCCCACCGAAGAAGGAAGAAAAACTGTAGCTGACATTGGTGAATTTTGTAATTAAAGAAGGGAATACTGCGATAATTCCCAGGAATACCGCTCCGGGGAGGGTAATCTTAGTCAAGATGTTGTCAATGAACTCGCTAGTTTTCTTACCGGGACGAATTCCGGGGATAAAGCCGCCGTATTTTTTCATATTATCAGCCACATCCACCGGGTTAAAAGCGATTGCGGTGTAGAAGTAAGTGAAAAATACAATCATCATGAAGTAAAAGAACATATAAGTATAAGCCTGAAAATCGAAAGAACGCATCAGCCAATCTTTGAATACCGAATCGGGCAGGAATGTAGCCACGGTCGAGGGGAAGAACATTATCGACTGCGCAAAGATGATGGGCATCACTCCGGCGGTATTCACTCGGAGGGGGAGATGGGTTGAATGTCCGCCGTACTGCTTCCGACCGACGACACGCTTGGCGTATTGGACGGGAATCTTCCGGGTGCCCTGGGTCAAGAGAATCACTGCAGCTACAGTGGCGAACATTAGTCCCCAGAGGAAGATTTCCAGGAGCAGTGAGCGGTTGCCGCCGATTAACTGCTGGGCTTCATCGAAAACCGCATAGGGGAAGCGGCCGATGATGCCAATCATAATAATCAGAGAAATCCCATTGCCGATACCCTTGTCGTCAATCTGCTCTCCCAGCCACATAAGCAGGATGGTGCCAGTCGCCAAGGTAATCATAGTCAGCAGCCGGAAGCCCATACCCGGATCGGGGACTACCACCATCCCTGAAGGGGTTACAATGCTTTCCAGGAAGATTGAAACGCCGATAGCCTGGAGGGTTGAGATTCCGACGGTTCCATATCGGGTGAGCTGGGTGATTTTTTTTCGCCCTTCTTCACCTTCCTTCTGCAGTTTTTGGAAGTAGGGAACGACTGAACCCAAGAGCTGAATGATGATTGACGCGGAGATATAGGGCATTATTCCCAGTGCGAAGACGGTGGCTTTGCCGAAAGCCCCTCCAGCGA
This sequence comes from Candidatus Tariuqbacter arcticus, assembly GCA_013202315.1. Taxonomy (GTDB): domain Bacteria; phylum Electryoneota; class Tariuqbacteria; order Tariuqbacterales; family Tariuqbacteraceae; genus Tariuqbacter; species Tariuqbacter arcticus. The sequence continues at coordinate 4,484 of JABMRZ010000155.1, forward strand.
ACATATCATATAATCCAAAGAGGGTGGTCTGCTGCATTTTAAAGAATTCGCCTAAGGCGGCTGAATTCACTCCTGGGATGGGGATGTGTCCGCCGATGCTGTATACGATGAAAATACCGAGGACGAAGAGGATTCTTTTCTTGAGTTCGGGAATTCGGAAGACAGATTGAAAACTTCGTATCATATCACCACGACCTCGCCGCCGGCGGCTTCAATCTTCGCTTTTGCGGATGCGGAAGCGGCGTTGACCGTAATCTTTATCGGGCGGTCGATATCGCCGTTACCCAGCAGTTTCACCGGTATTTCGACTTTGTTGATTATCCCATTCGCTTTCAAGATTTCAGCATTCACTTCATTTTCATCGAGGGCATTGAGCCGGCAGATATTTACAATCTGGAATTCCTCCTTGAATATATTGGTGAAGCCGCGCTTGGGCAGGCGCCGGTGAATGGGCATTTGCCCGCCTTCGAAATGGGCGCGTCGTTTGGAACCGGCTCGACTACGCTGTCCTTTATGTCCTTTGGTGGCGGTTCCGCCTCGTCCGGACCCTTGGCCTCTGCCGATGCGTTTCGGTTTTTTCTTTGAACCTTCTGCGAATTTAAGTGATGATAAATTCATACTACTTTCAAGGGATTATCGTTGAATAAATGAATTGTGGTTATGAAGACGGATGAATTAAATTGGGAATTGTCATTAATCATTTGTCACTTGTCACTTGTCATTCGAAAAACATACTTGCAATCAACTACTCATTATTTTCAACTTCGATAGGATTGAGACCGGCTTTGGCATATTATACACGAGCTTAGTTTTCAGATTCAACCTTTTCGACTTTCAACAGATGACTGATTTTACGAATCATTCCTCTGATGCAGGGATTGTCGGTTTTTTCCACGGTTTGGTGAAGTCTGCGCAGGCCGAGCGCTTTGACGGTCTCCCCCTGTTTTTTATTATAGCCAATAGCGCTGCGTGTGTAAGTGATCTTCAGTGTAATTTTGGAAGCTCCTTTTTCATTTTCTCCTTTGGGTTCTTCAGTTTCTGTTTCATCTTCACCTTCATTTTCTGTTGGTGGTGGTTCAATCTCTCTTGGTGGTGGTTCTGGAGTTACCTCTTCGATTGGGGGCGTTTCTTCAATTTCATTTTCTATTTGTGGTGCTTCAATTTCTCCTGGTGTTTCTTTAATTTCCTCTTCAATTGGGGGCGTTTCTTTAATATCATCCGGTTTCACTGTATCTTCCTTTTCATCTTCTATTGGTGGTTCTTCGGTATTTTCGTTTTCATTATAAATACTTTCGGGAAAATCCTCACCATATTTTTTAACAAATTCATCATTAAGTTGATCACATTCATTTTTAAAATTCTCTCCTTCAGTTTCTAATAATAAAAACTTTTCATCTGGTATTTCAATAATTCCTATAGGCTCTCTACCTCCACCATTTTCTTTAACTTCTATTGATAAAGGATTCTTATAATCAAATTGTTTTATCTTTTTTATAATATCATCAATTATTTCTTTGTCAGAAGTAAGCAAAGCGGTTTCTATCATTTTACGCCATGACGACATGGTTAAATTCACTGATGATATAAGAGCTTTTTTCTTATCGAAAACATATATTTTTGCATGTATTGACTGACGTCTGGGGCTAATTGAGAATAATTTTTTTCCATTTTCTGTTTTTCCATCTCTTAAAATATTTAAGGCTCTTTTATTGTTTTCATTAGAACTATTCGGCCATTGTAGTACAATTTTAATTCTAATATTTTCATTCTTTACACGGATGTAACGGATTATTTCCTTGTCAGCAAAATTGGGGGAAAATATAATTAATTCTTCTTCTGTTTTTGATATAAGCTCTTTTATTTTATTAGGGATACCACACAGACTTGAAAGAAATTGACAATCAGTATAAATAGGTGTGTATTTTCTTCTTTCTTGCCATAGAGATTCAAAAAAATTACAAGCTTCATTCACAACTGATACATCTACAGAAATAATATCTGCTTCGAAATTTCCTGTTCTATTTTGGTTGCCAAGTGAAGTAAGAAGCATATTAGATGAACCTAATAAAACGGCTTTTTCATCACTAATGCATAACTTACTATGTACACCTCTACATTTATAAATTGATACCTTTAATTTTCTTTCAGTTATGAAATTTTTAATCTTTTCATAGTTTCGTGGAGTATTCCCCACAATTATTCTAGTCTCAATAGAACTACTTAAGCTATTAAATAATAATTCAAAAGTCTCAAAAGACATCCTGCCTGTGATAATATCTAATTTTTTCTCCGCTGCTTTTATGAAACGATCAAAGATTCTCCAATTTCTATTAGTAAAATAGAATTTCTTATCCCATCTTTCAACTACATCTTCCCTAGTTTCATCATTTATCTCTATTTCATTTTTTGTTTTTTGTTCTCCTGTTCCATTATCATTATTATCTTGAGGAGGTTCAGATGGTGGTGGATGGCGAATTATAGTTTTAAATCCTTCCCATAAACCTTTAAGAAAATCTATTACTTCCCTAATGCAAAATTTCTTAATTTTGGCCATTTTAAATGTAAATATTATTTGGACATATGGCATTTAGGTTTTGCATAGTGAATAACAAATTAAGCTTTGAAAATATCCGCCACTCTTTTCCCTCGTTTGCGCGCCATCATAACTGCATCGGTACATTTATCCAATCCGGCGAAGGTGGCTTTGACCACATTATGCGGATTGGCGGAGCCGAGAGATTTGGTGAGGATATCGGTAACGCCGAGGCATTCCATAATCGCCCTGACGGGACCACCGGCAATCACTCCGGTGCCGGGGGAAGCGGGTCTCATCACCACTTTTCCCGCACTGAATTTTCCATTGATGGGGTGAGGGATAGTATTGTTTATGATGGGGTAGCGTTTCATACCTCTTTTAGCGAGTTCAGTGCCTTTGGTGATAGCGTCGGTGACTTCGTTAGCTTTGCCCAGACCGAAACCAGCGCGTCCTTTGCCGTCTCCGACCACTACCAAGGCGTTGAAGCTGAAATTCCTACCGCCTTTAACGACTTTAGCCACGCGGTTGATGTGCACCACTTTTTCGATTAAGGTGATTTCACCTGTGGGTTTTTGTTCCAATACTCAGCCAGAATTTATTATTTTAGAAGTTGACAGTGTTGTATTTTGGGTGATGACTTTAAAAGACCAACCCCGCTTTCCGGGCTCCTTCGGCAACGGCTTTCACTCGACCGTGGTATTCATATCCATTGCGGTCAAAGACGATTTTCTGAATACCTTTATCTTTCACCATTTCTCCCAGGATTTGCCCCATAATGAAGGCGGCTTCAACTTTGGAGCCGGCATCTTTGATTTTATCGACAGCTTGTGGAGAATTGGTAGCGCAGGCGGTGATTGAATGAGATTTGTCGTCATTGATAACTTGCGCATAAGTATGTTTCAAGCTGCGGTAGACAATCAGACGCGGTCTTTTTTCGGTTCCGCGAATCACCTTCTTAATGTGCATTTTTCGCCGCAGTTTAGCGCGCTGTTTGAGTATATTTCTATGGGACATACTTCTTAAGTGAGTTTAGATATTACAGTTTACTTTATCCTGCTTTCAAATTATTTAGCGTATTTGCCGGCTTTGCGGGGGACATATTCACCTTTATAGCGTATTCCTTTCCCTTTGTAGGGTTCGGGTTTCTTTAAAGAGCGGATTTTGGCGGCGCATTCACCGACAAGTTCTTTATCGATGCCGAAGACGGTGAATTGCAGGGGGCTTTTAACTTCGATTTCAATTCCTTCCGGGGGGACGAAGATAACGGGGTGTGAATACCCCAGTGTCAGCATCAGGTTTTTCCCTTTTTTTTCCGCACGATATCCGACACCAATGATTTCAAGGTCTTTCCGGAAACCTTTGGAAACCCCTTCGATCATATTATACAGCAGTGTTCGAGTCAGACCATGGAGGGCACGATTCCGCCCCTGGTCATTGGGTCTTTTAACTAAGATATGATTATCTTCTTTAGTCAACAGCATATCAGGGTGTAAAATTCGAGACAGGCTGCCTTTCGGTCCTTTGACTACTACCAGATTCCCCTGATCGATTTTAACTTCGACATTTGGGGGAATTTCTATGGGTTGTTTTCCAATCCTTGACATTTATCATACTCCTTGGGGTCTCATCACCAGACATTGCACAGCACTTCTCCGCCCAACCCTATCCTTTTTGCTTTTTTGCCGCTCATAACGCCTTTGGAAGTGGAGAGGATGGTAATTCCTAAGCCATCGAAGACGCGTGGGATTTCATCTTTACCGACATATTTTCGTATGCCTGGGCGCGATACTCTATCAATACCGGTGATGACTCCTTCACCCTGGTAGTATTTCAAGAGGATTTTAATATACTGTTTCTCCTCGAATTCAACGATTCGATAATTTTCGATGAACCCTTCATTGAGCAGGATTTTGGTGATGGCTCTTTTCAGTTTAGAAGCGGGGATGTCCACTTTCCGATGTTTGGCTCTTGAAGCGTTACGGATTCTGGTCAGATAATCAGCGATTGGATCGGTCATTGACATGCCGTATCGTCCCTATAATAAATAGTGTTGCCTGAAAGTTTCGTTGGCGCATATACCGCACGGATTAGATTTAGCTGGAAGAATCACTACCAGCTCGATTTGGTCACTCCGGGAATTTCACCTCTCAGCGCCAATTCACGAAAGCAGATGCGGCAGAGACCGAAATCTCGGATGTAGGCGCGGGGTCGTCCGCATCGCTGGCAGCGATTATACTGTCGAACCTGGAATTTAGGCGTCTTTTTTTGTTTAACAATAAGCGCTTTTTTAGCCATAGTATTATTTTTGTTGCGGACAGCAAGTTTGAATTGTTGGGATCAAGCTTTCTCTTCGTGATAATATCAATCAGAAGAATGTTTGCGGAAGGGCATTCCATATTCACGCAGAAGCGCCCTCGCTTCTTCATCGGTGTCTGCGGTGGTAACGATGGTGATATCCATTCCGCGGATGCGGTCGACTTTGTCGTAATCGATTTCGGGAAAGATAATTTGTTCTTTGATGCCCAAGGAATAGTTACCGCGCCCATCGAAGGATCTATCGGACACCCCTCGAAAGTCTCGGATTCGGGGAATGGCGACATTGATCAGCCTATCGAAGAATTCATACAAATAGTTTCTTCGCAGGGTCACTTTACATCCGATCGACATTCCTTTTCTCAGTTTGAAATTTGAAATGGATTTACGCGCTTTGGTGATGATGGGCTTTTGTCCAGTGATATCGGCGAGTTCGCCGCTGATTCCATCCAGCAGTTTGGGGTTTTGCGAAGCTTCCCCCACACCGAAATTAACCACAATCTTGTCCAGTTTAGGAGCCATCATTACATTCTTGTAGCCGAATTCTTTCATCAAGGCTGGCCGGACTCTGTCCAAGTAGTCTATTTTAAGCCGGGGGATATATTTTTGTTCCTTAGGCAAGGTTTAAATCTCCTGTAGTTGGGCTTCAGCCGGGGATTATAGGACTTCATTGCATTTTCTGCAGAAGCGGGCTCGGATGATTTTATCGCCGTCTTTCAGAATTTTCCTGCCGATTCGGGTGGGTTCGCCGCATTTATTGCAAATCACCATTACATTCGACACATTGATGGAAGCTTCTTTTTCGACGATACCGCCGTGGACATTTTTAGCGGAGGGGCGGGTGTGCCGCTTGATGAAGTTCACCCCTTCAACGATGATGCGGTTTTGTTTGGGGAATACCTTGAGTACCTTCCCCTTTTTCCCCCGGGTGTTGCCGGAGATAATCAGAACCGTATCGTTTTTCACAACTTTCATTTAGGGTTTATGGTTTAGGGTTTAGGGTTTAGGGTCTTGGTTATGATGAATAGTCATTGGTCATTCGGATTTCACATTTTGGGGGACTCCTGAATCTTTTTCAATTCAGCATTCAGTATTCAGTATTCGGTTTGTCGTTCAAAATAATGATGAACTAAACGCCTGCCGACTTATCAGATAACTTCCGGTGCAAGCGAAATGATTTTCATAAACTGCTTTTCCCGTAATTCTCGGGCGACGGGTCCGAAGATTCGAGTTCCGCGCGGTTCGCTCTTATCATCCAGCAGAACAGCGGCGTTGTCATCGAAGCGAATGTAGGAACCGTCCTTTCTTCGGACTTCCTTTTTGGTGCGCACCACCACTGCCCGGGAGATTTCCCCTTTCTTGATGGAACTGGCGGGTATGGCGGATTTCACCGATACGATGATGATATCGCCGATGGTAGCCCATTTACGGCGGCTGCCGCCGAGGATGCGAAAGCATTCGACGCTTTTAGCTCCGGTGTTATCAGCCACGATCAATCTGCTGGATTCTTGTATCATTTGTCATCATTCCTAAAAAAATGCCCCCAGCGCTGGGATAGTTCAAGTTATGAATAAAGTTGTCGGCAGTTCATTTAATAAGCCTGCCTTTAGACCATTGGTATTATTTAGCTTTTTCAACGATTTCCAACAACCGCCACCGTTTGCGTTTGGACAGGGGTCTGGTTTCCATAATGGATACTTTATCGCCGATTCTACAGGAGTTTTCCGTGTCATGCGCCAAATATTTCTTGGAAGAGCGATAATATTTTTTATAGACAGAGTGTTTCACATATCGTTCGACTTTGACGGAGATAGTCTTATCCATTTTATCGCTGACAACCACACCGGTTCGAACCTTCCGTGATCCGCGGCTGCTGATCATATTACGCTTCCTCGCTTTCTTGCTGGCTTAAGGGCTTGCGGGCGCCGAGTTCGATTTCTCGCAAGACGGTTTTCAATCTCGCCACATCACGGTGGGTGTGGGTGACCCGCGAGGTATCGTCGAGCTGGTGGGTGGCGAGTTGGAATTTCAAGTTGGCGAGTTCTTCTTCGGTATCGTTCAGCCGCTGTTGGATTTCGTTCAGGGTCATATTTTTGATTTCGTTCATTTTTATCATAATCGGCGCTCCTAAACCGCTTCGACGAATTTAGTTTTAATGGGGAGTTTATGGGAAGCGAGCCTCATAGCTTCTTTGGCGATTTCGCGTGAGACGCCTGCGATTTCAAAGATGACTCTGCCCGGTTTGACCACTGCCACCCAGTATTCCGGCGAACCTTTGCCTTTACCCATACGGGTTTCGGCGGGTTTTTGGGTGACGGGCTTATCGGGGAAGACCCTTATCCATACTTTACCGCCTCTTTTAATATGCCGGGTTAGGGCAATACGGGCGGCTTCAATCTGGCGGTTGGTCATCCAGCAGGGTTCCAGGGCTTTCAGTCCGAATTCACCGAAAGAGACTTTACTGCCCCTGGCGGCTGCGCCGGTCATCCTGCCTCGCTGCTGCTTGCGGAATTTTATTCTTTTCGGAGCTAACATAAAGATAAATTTAAAATTGAGAATTTAGAATTGAAAATGTCTCGAAAATTATACTTCGACTGCGGGTTTTCCCAGGGTTTCGCCTTTGCATATCCAGACTTTAACGCCAATGGTGCCGTATGTAGTGAAGGCGGTGGAGGTGGCGTAGTCAATATCGGCTCGGAAGGTATGCAGGGGTATACGCCCTTCCTTGTATCCTTCTTTGCGCGCCATTTCCGCACCGGCGAGTCTGCCTTTGCATTGGATTTTGACGCCTTCGGCGCCCATCCTGCGGGCGGCTTGAATGGCTTTTTTCATCACCCTACGGAAGGAGACTCTTCCTTCCAGCTGGCGGGCGATGCTTTCCGCCACCAGCAGAGATTCGAGTTCGGGGCGCTTGACCTCGATAATATTAATTTGGACATCTTTGGAGGTCAGCTTTTTAAGTTCTTCTTTGAGCTTATCCACTTCAGCCCCTTTTCGTCCGATAACGATTCCGGGGCGGGCGGTATGGATGGTGAGGTCGATACGCTTGGGGGTTCTTCCTATCTGAATCCTGGCGATGTTGGCGTTCGACAATCTTTGATTAAGATACCGCCTTAACATCAGGTCTTCCTGAAGTTTTTCGGAAGAATTTCTGCTATCGTACCAGTGCGAGCTCCAAGTTTTATTTATTCCCAATCTTATTCCGACGGGATTGGTCTTTTGACCCAAGCTGTCTACCTCCCTGGTAAAGTTTTATCGAATTCATTCTGCATAAGCGACTCGAATATTTTGATAAGTGTAAAAGTATGAAAGTGCAAAAGTGTGAAAGTGAAAAGGAGAACCGTTAATTGTTCCGTATTTTTACTTATGAGCTTCTATATTTCGATAGTTTCATTATTAATCCACCGAAAGGGTTATGCTGAGGTGGCTGGTTCGTTTGCGAATTCTGGTGGCTCTGCCCATAGCTCTGGGAATCCATCTCTTGGCGGTCGGCCCATCATCGACTACGATGTTTTTGATATAGATTTTATCGGTATCAGTTTTTTTAGCGTCTTCATGAATCATCAGATTAGCCAAGGCGCTTTTGAGGGTTTTTTCGATTAATTTAGCGCCGCGTTTGAGAGAATATTCGAGGATAGTGAGCGCTTCTTCCACCCGCTTGCCTCGAATTTGATCGACGACCAGTCTCATTTTACGCGGTGAAATTCGGATATATTTAAACTTTGCGGTGCTTTCCATAATATAACTCCAACGAGGTAACTGCGGTTATCAACCTCGCCTCGCTCCTTTATCAGCTTTTTTCCCGCCGTGTCCGCGGAAGAGTCTTGTGGGTGCGAATTCGCCCAATTTATGTCCCACCATATTTTCGGTGACGAAGATGGGGAGGAATTTTTTACCGTTATGTACGGCTATGGTGTGTCCCACGAATTCGGGCGAAATGGTGCTTCGCCGCGACCAGGTTTTAGTTACCCGGCGCTTATTACTTTCGTTCAACGCTTGAATTCGCTGGAACAGTTTAGGATCGATGTATGGACCTTTCTTTACAGAACGAGGCACGAGCGCTCTCCGCGATAATAATAGTATGAAAGTGTGAAAATGTGAAAGTGTGAAAGCAAACTAACAAATCACTAAATAACTGTATTTTTTATGAAAACATTCGGTTATTTTCGGCGGCGGATTATCATTCTATCCGATGCTTTTTTGGAACGGGTTCGATAGCCTTTTGTCGGTTTTCCCCAGGGCGTGCAGGGGTGTCTGCCGCCGGAGGATTTTCCTTCGCCTCCGCCCATAGGATGGTCGACGGGATTCATAGCAACTCCGCGGACATTGGGTCTTTTACCCAGCCAACGCGATTTACCGGCTTTTCCGATGGAGATATTTTCGTGGTCGACATTGCCAACTTGTCCAATGGCGGCGAGGCATTCAAGTCGAATCATACGGATTTCACCAGAGGGCATTTTAAGATGGGCATACGGTCCATCTTTGGCCATCAATTGGGCTGAAGCGCCGGCGCTCCTCGCCATTTGACCCCCCTTGCCAGGCTTCATTTCAATATTGTAGATGAAACTCCCCAGCGGGATATTTGCGAGGGGCATAGCATTCCCAGGGTGAATGTCGATTTCTCCTTTAGAAGACATTATGGTATCACCGACTTTCAAGCCCAGGGGTGCGATGATATATCGTTTTTCGCCGTCGACATAATATAAAAGCGCAATGGGAGCGCTGCGATTGGGGTCATATTCGATCGCCGCCACTTTGGCGGGGATGTCGAATTTATTGCGCTTGAAGTCGATGATGCGGTATTTGCGTTTATGCCCGCCGCCTCTATGGTAGGAAGTTGTCCGGCCGAAGTTATTACGGCCTCCGGATTTTGTCAGGGGGCGAGTCAACGATTTTTCAGGCGGTTTCTTGTCGTATTGACTGGAATCGATATTGGTCTTGAACCTTTGACTCGGGGTCACGGGATTATATTTTTTAAGCGCCATATATATCAAGCAGGGTTATTTATTAGTGAAGATTAGTAAATATTCGGTTATGCACTTAACTCAACCAAACCAAAATTAACGATCCCAATAAATGTCATTCCGGCTTATCCGGAATCGATTCCCGACCTGCTTCGCTTGCGGGAATGACGACATTGGTGGGTTTGTCGAGAAAAGCTGAGCCGAGTGTATAACCGGTTAAATATTTTCAAAGAATTCTATCGATTGCCCTTGTTTGAGCGATACAATCGCTTTTTTCCAGGAAGAGCGGCGTCCGGTGAACCTTCCCAGGGTTTTCATTTTGCCGTTAATATTCATAGTTCTGACTTTAGCTACATCTACGTTGAAGCGTTCTTCGACCGCTCGCCTGATTTCGATTTTATTGGCATTTCTATCGACTTCAAAACCGTATTGATTTTGCTTTTCTTGCAGCGCGCTAATTTTTTCGGTGATGAGTGGTCTTATCAGGATTTTCTTGGGGTCTTTCATTTATCCAGCACCTCCCTTAAAGAAGCAACAGCCCCTTTCTGAATGAATATCGTATTGCTTTTGAGGATTTGTCGAGCCGACACCGCTACCGCTTTATTGACTTCAAAGCCGGGCATATTGCAGCAGGCTTGATAGATTGTCGAGCTGTATTCGGTGGTGAGTAAAAGCACATTGCCCTTATCGATGGCGAAGGCTTTCAGCAGATTACGGGCGTTGGCTGTTCTACCTTCTTCCCAGTTAAAATCATTCAGGACAGTGATATTATTTTCCCGGGCTTTATATGTAAAAGCTGAACGGCGTGCCAGGCGGTTGACCTTTTTATTCACGCGCAGGCAGTATTTATGGGGTTTGGGACCGAAGGTGATGCCGCCGCCTCTCCAAATGGGGGAGCGATTAGTTCCGGCTCGTGCTACGCCTCTGCCTTTTTGTCGCCAGGGTTTTCTTCCGCCGCCCCTGACTTCGGAACGGCCTTTGGTGGAATGGGTTCCTTGACGGCGATTAGCCATTTCCGACTGAACCGTAAGCGCCAGGGCGTGGTCATTCGGTTCAATATCGAAGACCGATGCGGGGAGTTCAAATTCCTCGCCGGTGGGATTTCCTTCTATGTCATAAACCTTTGTCTTCATACGAGGCGACCAAGAACGGTGTTAGTAATCATTATTAGTTCAAATATCTATAGACTTTTAAATAATCAGATTTTTTGTGAACCTTTTTTAAACTCATTAATAATATCTTCCATTGTAACCGATTTTTTAGCCTTTATCAAAGCCCATATTAACCATATTACTGAGATAAGACAGGCTATTATAAAAATTGCCTGCCAGGTATCAGCGGATAAAAGAGCTCTTTTAAACGAGGCAGTTACGAATGTAAGCGAAATGGTAATCAATATGCCCAACGGTGTGTACCAGAGGTGTTTTCTTTCCAATTGTTTTAAATGCTCGGACAGGATATTTCTAACTTTATCTTCATCTATTATGATAATATCCTTAGACAAATTTATATAAACATTCCTAACATATGCTGAATAGTTCTTAAAAGATTCGGGTCTAATATCATAATTTTCAGAACTGTTCTGTTCATTATTCACTGGCTACCTCTTCACTAGGGAGGAGCCCAAGTGCGCCTAAAGAGTGCTGGCACAAAAAACCGCATTTTTTACATACTACAACAATTGAAGGAATTGATAGTCCTCCAATCGCTATACTATCCAAGTCATTCTGAACGGTTTGACTCAGATATCCACCCAGAAGGGCAAATGATTTGTTCCCGCATCTGGGACATGGATAGTTAGCACCATGTTCTTCGAGCGCTTTAATAATCTCTCGTTTTTTATCATCTGATATTTGTTTCATTCTATCCTCAAATTTAGCGATGGATTCTCATTTCTTCTTGGTCTGGCGGATTTCGAGGATACCGCCGTTGGGACCGGGGACAGCGCCCTTGATCCAAATCAGGTTTTTTTCGGGTTCGAGTCTGATGACGGGGAGATTGCGGGCGGTATACCGATCGTTCCCCATTCTGCCCGGCATTTTTTTACCTTTCCACACTTTTCCAGGGTAGGCGCATTGTCCAATGGCGCCGGGGCCACGGAAGGATTCGTGAGTGCCGTGAGAACTTTTATGTCCGTGGAAGCCGTGCCGTTTCATCACACCGGCAAAACCCCGACCTTTAGTGGTTCCAGTAATATCGAGTTTTTCACCGGGGTAGAAGATATCGGCTTTCACCAAGTCGCCCACATTGATATTTTGCTGGGCGGATTGCCGGAATTCTTTGAGTATGCGGCTGGGTTTAACCCCGGCTCGTTTGAAATGCCCCGCCATCGGTTTATTGGTATGTTTATCCTTTCTTTCCAGGAAGCCCAGCTGCACAGCCTGGTATCCGTCGGTTTCGACCGTTTTCAACTGCACTACCGGACAGGGACCGGCTTGGATAAGTGTAACCGGAATCATCTGACCATCTTGGTCAAAGATACGGGTCATTCCCAGTTTTTTACCGAGTAAGCCTTTCATCACAATTTCCGTTAATCTAATCAGGTCTTAATTTCGATATCGACCCCGGAGGGCAGTTCAAGCTTCATCAGCGAGTCGATAGTCTTCGGTGTAGCGTTATGAATATCGATCAGGCGCTTATGCACCCTTGTTTCAAATTGTTCGCGGGATTTTTTATCCACATGCGGCGAGCGGAGCACCGTATATACCGTCCTTTGAGTGGGCAGGGGGACGGGACCGGAAATCACCGCTCCGGTCTGACGCACGGTGCGAATGATTTTTTCCGCGGATTTATCGATCAAATTGTGGTCGTAAGCTTTGAGCCTGATGCGAATTTTTTGTCCAGCCAATTGCAGCACTCGCTATTATTATTTGAAAATTTTGGTCACCATACCGGCGCCGACAGTTCTGCCGCCTTCGCGGATGGCGAACCTGAGCTGTTCCTCCATCGCCATCGGGGTGATCAGCTTGGCATTGATGCGGACATTGTCGCCGGGCATCACCATCTCACGCCCCTCA
>JABMRZ010000156.1 GCA_013202315.1 Candidatus Tariuqbacter arcticus
GGACAAGACTTGACGCAACATCTTTTATTGAAACACTTTAGATTTCTGAAGTCAATCGGCTAAAAGTTGTCATCCCGAACTTGTATCGGGATCTATTAGATGCTGAAACAAGTTCAGCATTACATTGTCTTCAATGAATTACTTCAAATAACTATAATGTTACAAATATTTTGATATAATGGAATATGCAATATCAATATCGACACTTGTTTGTTTATTAATTTATGCCGCGTTGGCGTTAGTTTTATTGCGGGGACTTGAACGGAGTTCCTGGTCCGAAGAAGCATCCGGCGCTGCGGATTTCCCCGCCGTGTCAGTAGTGATTGCCGTCCGCAATGAAGAAGACAATATCCTCGAATTACTAAAATCTCTTCAAACGCAGGACTATTCTAATTTCGATGTTGTAATCGTTGACGACGCTTCTTCCGACAATACTCGAGGAATCGCCGAAGATTTCTGCCGTAATAAAACTAATTTCAGGGTTATCCCCGCCGCCGAAAACACTTTCGGCTGGGGTCCCAAGAAGAACGCTATCCATACCGGCATCCTGCATAGCCGAGGGGAAATCATCCTCACAACCGACGCCGACTGCCGTCCCCAGTCCGGGTGGATCAGAGGTATAACTGCGAAATTTACAGGGGAAATCGGCGCCGTAGTCGGCTATTCGCCGCTTATATTCGACAACACCATCGCCGGGCGTTTGAAATCGCTGGAAGCTTTGGCGGCCGCAATCATAGCGGCTGCCTTCATCGGCGAAGGCAAACCATTCCTGGCAGCCGGGCGCAGCTTCGCCTATCGACGCAGTCTGTATCTGGAAATCGGCGGCTTCGGCGAAAGCGGAAGTGCCCCCGCCGGTGATGATGATTTACTGCTTCAACGCATCGGGAAATATACGAAAACCGCATTCTCCTTCGATCTGAATACCATCGTCCCTTCCTACCCTGAAGCAGGGGATTACATCGCCCGTAAAAGGCGGCATTTTGCGGTTGCGAAGCGCTATCCCCTGCCGTTTATTCTGGCTGGCGCTGTAGTATTTCTATTGATTGCCGGTATTACAGCTTTGATTATATTGGGGTTAATTACTTTCGCTTTCGGATTACTGACTGCGGGCGTTTGCGCTTTCATACTCAAAGTCATCTGTGATTACATCTTACTTTCGCGCGGCGCTAAGAAGTTAGGTGACGGTTTTAGACATTCTGATATGATTTTGGCGGAATTGATTCAAATACCCTATACGCTAATCCTGCAGCCTCTTTCCTTCATCGGCAAGATTAAATGGCGGGGGCGAAAATTGTGAACCGTCGATTGATCAGATATAATTTCAGCCGAATCATCCTCACTCCATCCCAATTGAGGAATTTCATCACCGTCCTTTGGAGCTTCGTCCGCTGGAAACTGACCGGCAGGTATTATCCCTCAAAACTACCGCTGATTATGATGGTTGAACCGACCAACTTCTGCAATTTCAACTGTCCCCTTTGCGATAGGGGTTCCGGGAAATTGACCCGCCCGGAAGGGTCGATGTCCCCGGAAAATTTCACCCGCTTATTGGACGAAATCGGTTCAGGCTTGAAATTGCTCCTGCTGTGGAATCAGGGCGAACCTTTCATCAATAAAAAATCTTCCGAAATGGTGCGCGCCGCCAAAGAGCGCCGCATCTTCACCATCATCAGCACCAACGGTTCGCTACTCGAGCGGAATGCGTCGGACATCATCGATTCGGGTTTGGACGAAATTATAGTCTCATTGGACGGCGCAAATACTGAGACCTACCATCGCTATCGGCGCGGCGGCGATTTCGGAAAAATTCTCGGAGGCGTGCGGGAACTGGTTCGCGTTCGCGGAAGGAAACTAACCCCCCTGATTTCCCTGCAATTCCTTTTATTGAAACACAATCTGAGCGAAATCGCCGATTTCAAAAACCTCGCGGCTGACCTCGGCGCCGACCGCGTATTATGGAAGACGGTTCAGGTCGCCGATGCAAAAATGGCGGAAACATTTCTGCCTTCGGAAGGACGATTCACCCGCTATTCCGATTCCCGCAGTCTGAAACTCCAGCGGGTCCGGTATGACTGCCGGCGAATTCTCTACAGCGCGGTCGTCGATTGGAATGGCAATGTCGTTCCCTGTTGTTTCGATAAAAATGAGGATTTCCTGCTGGGAAATGTCTTCAACGAAGGCTTTGATAACATCTGGCGAGGCGGGAAATTCACCCGCTTTCGGGATATAATAGCCAACGGTAAAAGACCCGGAATGTGCGCCAACTGCACTGAAGGCTTGCAGCGACTCTTCATCGGTAAAAGAACAAAATAAGTTATTATATCTTAAATCGTAACACTATAGCTCTTTGAAGTAATACTGTGAAGACAGTGTCATGCTGAACTTGATTCAGCATCTCGGAGATCCCCAAACAACTTCAGGATGACAATTTTTA
>JABMRZ010000157.1 GCA_013202315.1 Candidatus Tariuqbacter arcticus
AAAAAACACGAATCTCAGGATTTAGGTACTACGCATCATCCGGGATTGCGCCCGGAAGAGGCGGACCCTGCAGGGCGATTGATTTTGTCATTTTTTTTATGATTACTGCGAATGTTTTTTCTTTCACACTTTCATACTTTCACACTTTCACACTATCTTTATATTATTCATATCGACATTTTTTGTCGATGTCAGCGAAATAAGCGCCTAATAAATAATCACCACCGCCGTTACTACCCACAGTAGAATCGCCGCCATCAAAGGCAAGTCTTCCAACAGAACCCGTTCAGGATGGCCGCCTTGTTCTTTCTGGTAGACTAAATATAAATAGCGAAAGATGCCGTAAAGCACAAATGGAGTGGTTAATATCAGATTTTCAGTCTCAAACTCCTTCACCGTCCTCGGTGCGACAGTATATAACATATAGGACATCAAAGTGGCGGCGGTAACAATTGCTATCATTTGATCGAGGAATTTATCACCGTATTCTTCCAAAATCTTGCGGTGCCCTTTGGCGTTCTCGCCCAAAAGCATTACTTCATGACGCCGCTTGGAAATAACTAAAAACAGCGCTATGAAAGTTGTGCAGACCAACAGCCAGGATGAAATGGTCACCTGGATTAACACCGCCCCAGCCACGGCTCTCAGCACAAACCCACCGGCGATTATTATCAAATCTACGATGACCATATGCTTGAGGAACATAGAATATAGAATCATCCCTATGAAATAGATGCAGGCTAGAATGAAATAATTGAATTCCAGTAAATAAGCCCCTACGAGCGAAATCACCGCCAGAACAACCGCCAAAATCCAAGCCGAACCGACTCCGACTTTCCCGCTGGCGATGGGGCGCAGTCGTTTCACCGGATGAAGGCGGTCAGTCTCTAAATCCTTGATATCATTGATTATGTAGATACTGGAAGCGAGCAGGCAGAAATCTATGAAAGCCGCAATAGTCTTGCAGATTAAGTCAGTCTCAAAGAACTTATGACTGAAAATAATCCCAGCGAAAATGACAAAATTCTTGATCCATTGTCTGGGACGAAGCGCCCCTATGTAGTTTATCAGCACCTATAAAGTTCCCCGATGTATATTCTACCGCCAGTATAAGTTTGTTGAATATCGATGTTCTTACATTTAAAATTCTAAATTCTAAGTTCTTAACTCATCGTCGATAGACGATTTCTCCCCCTACAATAGTCATCAACACCTCCGCATCTGCAATCTCCCGCGGACTGATCTGATAAATATCCCGGTCGATAATAGTGAAATCGGCGCACATTCCCGGCTTTATCATCCCTATTTTATCTTCCTGGAATTGAGCGTAAGCCGCCCAGACCGTGAATCCCCTGACCGCTTCCTCCACAGTCAGTTTCTGTTCAGGATACCATCCTCCTTCGGGGCTGCCCTTCAAATCCTGCCGGGCGACAGCCGCATATATTCCCAGGAACGGATTCACCTGTTCCACCGGAAAATCGGAGCCGAAAGCAAGCCTCGCTCCCGCATCCAACAAGCTGCGCCAAGCGTAAGCACCTTTTATCCGCTGTGAACCGAGACGGTCTTCCGCCCAAGGCATATCCGATGTCGCATGAGTCGGCTGCATCGAAGCTATGACCCCCAGCTCACGGTATCGCTTGATATCCTCAGCAGTCAACACCTGATCGTGTTCAATTCTCAACCGTCTGTCTTCACCCGGAATTTCCTTCAATGCCCGCTGGTAAGCGTTTAATGTGATATGGTTCGCCCTGTCACCGATGGCGTGGGCGCTGACCTGCAATCCAGCTTTCAGGGCGTCTAACGCCCGGCGATAAATCTCATCTTCACCGGTAACCATTATCCCGCAAGTGGAATTATCATCGCTGTAAGGCTCGAACAACAGCGCTCCCCGCGACCCTAGCGCCCCGTCGGCGAACAGCTTCACCGTCCGCATCGTCAGCAATCCGCCGCCGTATTCAGTAACTGGGCCAGATTTATAAAATTCATCCAAAAGTTCAACTTCATCGCTCAACATACAGTATACTCTCATCGTCATCGAGCCCTCGGCGATGATTTCACGGTATAATTCGAGGGTTTCTTTGGTGACCCAAGCGTCCCCCACTCCGGTCAATCCACACTTTGTGCATTCCCGGATTGCCCTCAACAACCTTCGTTTCTTGATTTCCCCGGACTCTTTTGGAATTATATCTTTCACCAGGTCGATTGCATTATCGATGAGTATTCCGGCTGGTTCACCGTTAACGAATCTGATGATTCGCCCTCCGTCCGGGTCGATAGTTTCGCGGTTTATGCCGCACAAATCGAGGGCGGTCTTGTTCACCCAGACCGCGTGCCCGTCCACCCTGCTTAAACACACCGGATTAGCTTCTATACCACCCAACTCTTCATAAGTGGGGAATTCCTTCGATTCCCAGAGGTTCTGATCCCATCCCCTGCCGATAATCCATTCACCTTCCGGTGTGACAACCGCCTTTTCCTGAACCATCCGCTTCACTTTCCAGGGTGAATCAACCCCCTTCAAATTCAATTCATCCAGGAATTTCCCCAGGGACATTATATGAGCGTGAGCGTCTATCAACCCCGGCAGCGCCACCGCCCCCTTCAAGTCTATGACCTCGGCGTTTTTCGCCTTATATGGTTCAGCCCCTTCATCATCGCCGACATAGATGATTCTATCACCATCGAATACAACGGCGGTGGCAGCCGGATTATCATCATCCAAGGTGTATATACAGCCGTTGTGGATTATCTTATAATCTCGTTTTATCATACACGATACCAAAATCATTGCTGAAATGATGATAATCGATATTTCGACAGATCTCCGCGCCATCTTCAAATTTCTCTCTATTCACAACCCCGTTGTCCCAACCTAATAATTTTAAATTTTTAATTCTATAATAAACGACATTAATTCTTCGGTTATCTACTCTAATCAGCCTCCTGTAATTATTGCACATACAGAAATACTTGAGCTTATGACAAACGGCATCAATGTCATTGCCGCACTAAAG
>JABMRZ010000158.1 GCA_013202315.1 Candidatus Tariuqbacter arcticus
ATTCCGGCTTGTCCGGAATCGGCTGGTACAACTATTCATTTGCCGATTCAGGACGCGCTTCGCTTGCCAGAATTACGAAAATTGAGATTATTGAATAGTACTAAAATGTTACGACAAAAGTATTTGAACTATTGTTAAATCCCACTCACCCCCTTTACCGAGGGATAGCGGATTTCCCCCTTTTTTAAAGGGGGACAAAGGGGGATTATTATCCGCCTAGTATAAAATATCGGTCATTTACTAAGATCATTCATTATAAATCCACAATTAACCGAAAGCCCTTCGGATCGGTTACCCCCTCGGTGAGGATGAGTAATGCGCTGGTATCCCGATTCATATTGAGATATTTCCGACAGTTTTCCCCCTCCGGTTCCGATAACATTGCCATTAAGCCCGCCAAACCCGCCGCACCGCTTTCGCTGGTCATAATCCCCTCGTTATATAATTCGCGCACCGCTCGACGACTCCATTCATCATCGATTGCCAGGAAACAATCGATGCCCTGACGAATAATTGGCCAAGCTGCATCAGCCAATGTGCCGCAGTTCAAACCCGCCATAATAGAATCTTGCATCCCGGTCAATGACACTACCTTGCCCGCTTTCATCGCCGCCATTGCGCAAGCGGCGTTAGCCGGTTCAACACCGATTATCCTGGGATTATTCCCCCGCTTTCGCTTATAATGAGCGGTAACTGCGGCGGCGAGCGCTCCGACCCCAATCTGGACTATGACCAAATCGGGTTCCCGAATGCCCTTCTCCAAGCTGGCGTCTTCGATTTCCCAAAGCATTGTGGAATACCCTTCGATTACCCAGCGAGTCACTTGTTCATATCCCCGCCAAGAAGTATCTTGAATCAGGAAAGTATTATCATTCTGCTCTTCAGCAGCGTACGCCACAGCCTCATCGTAACCGCCTTCAATAACAGTAACTTCAGCCCCTTCGGATTCGATGGCTTTTATCCTCGCTTCGACTGTCCCAGCCGGCATAAAAATATGTGCTGCTAACCCCAGGATTCTTCCCATTCTGGCGACCGCTCGTCCGTGATTACCATCCGTCGCCGCCACTAATTTCAAAGGCTTCAAGAGCTTAATTTGCGCTCGAAGCTGTTCAAGGTTATTCCAAGTCGATAATTCAATTCCGAAAACATCGGTGAGAGTACGCCAAATCGCCCAAGAAGCCCCCAAGACTTTAAACGCCGGCAGGCCGAGACGGTGCGATTCATCCTTCAGATAGATTTCACCGACTCCATATTTTTGAGCCAGCTTTTTTAAATGGATGAGAGGGGTTCGGAAATAGTCCGGCAGCCGCTTATGAAATTCCTCCGCAGAGCGATCAGGCGCTCTTCCTTGAATTTGAGATACGGCACTGTGATTGATTAAAATGCGCATCATTATTGAATATGAATAAAGCTTTTATTAAATTTATATATATCTATTGGGAATTTACGAAAAATTATCAGCATTCCCAAATTTTAACAATACACCTGGATGAATCTTCAATGAACTCTAATACAATCGTAATAAACCATTTAAAGTCTTCGTTCTTGAGGAACTGTATGAAAAGCAAATACTACGCGAAAATAGCAGCTGAACTGGAAATTGAAGAATGGCGGGTGCGCGCCGCCGCCGAACTATTGGCGGACGGGGCTACCGTCCCCTTCATCGCCCGTTATCGAAAAGAAATGACCGGAATCCTGGATGAAACGGCAATAACCCGCATCCGAAATCGCCTCGCACAACTTGAAGAATTGGATAAAAGACGACATACTATCCTGAAATCTTTGGAAGAACGCGGGCTGCTTACAGATGAATTACAAGCAAAGATCGAATCAGCGGAGAAAATGGCTGTCCTCGAAGATATCTATCTCCCCTTCCGCCCCAAGCGCCGCACCAGAGCGGCTATTGCCCGCGAACGAGGTCTCGAACCGCTGGCAAAACTCATCTTCGACCAAGACCCCTCAATCGACCCTGCCGGTGAAGCTAAATCCTTCGTCAATAAAGAAAAGGAAGTCTTGACAATCGAAGATGCATTAGCCGGAGCGAGGGATATCATCGCTGAATGGATAAATGAAAATGAGCAAGCCCGGGCGGATATGAGAAGGCTGTTCACTGAAAAAGCTGTGTTCTTCTCTAAAGTGGTTAAAGGCAAAGAATCAGCGGGGGCTAAATATCGCGATTACTTCGATTGGTCTGAATTAATGGCTGACGCTCCCTCCCATCGCATTTTAGCTATGAGACGGGGTGAAAAAGAAGGAATTCTCAGCTTAAAATTATTTCCCCCGGAAGAGGAAGCCTTGAAACCGCTCGAAACCCAATTCATCAAGGACACTTGTTCTGCGAGCGAACAGGTTCAAACCGCCTTGGTGGACAGTTATAAGCGCCTGCTTGCTCCGGCTATGGAAACGGAAATGCGAATAGCGAGTAAACGCCGCGCCGACCAGGAAGCGATAGCTATTTTCGCTCAAAACCTCCGTGAACTGTTGCTCTCCCCGCCACTCGGTGAAAAAAATGTGCTGGCAATCGATCCGGGATTCCGAACCGGATGCAAGGTTGCCTGTTTGGACCGCCAGGGAAATCTTCAGCATCAGGAAACTATCTTTCCCCACAGCGGAGAAAAAGCCGCTTCTGAAGCCGCGGAAAGAATTAAAACCCTGGCCGCAGAATTTGAAGTTGAAGCCTTCGCTATTGGAAACGGAACCGCTGGGCGGGAAACTGAACGCTTTATTCGACAATTGAACTTGCATGGAGAAATCCCGGTCATTTTTGTCAATGAAAGCGGTGCTTCGGTGTATTCAGCTTCTAAAATTGCCCGCGAAGAGTTCCCCGATCAAGATGTGACTGTCCGTGGAACGATCTCCATTGGAAGAAGGCTGATGGATCCCCTGGCGGAAATGGTTAAAATCGACCCCAAATCCATCGGAGTAGGACAATACCAACACGATGTTGATCAAAAAGCGCTGCGTGAAAGCCTGGTGGATGTGGTGGTGAGCTGTGTGAACGCGGTTGGTGTGGAATTGAACACCGCCAGTCCGGCTCTGCTCACCTATGTATCCGGCATCGGCTCCAAGGCGGCTGTTAATATAGTCGCTTTTCGCAATGAATATGGCCCCTTCCGGGTAATAAACGATTTGCAAGCGGTAGCGGGAATTGGGCCTAAAGCTTTCGAACAGGCGGCGGGATTCCTCAGAATACGAGGCGGTGAAAATCCTCTGGACGCCAGCGCTGTGCATCCTGAAATCTATCACATTGTCGAAGCGATGGCTAAAGATATGAACTGCAATGTGATAACTCTGATGAATGATGAAAAAATCCGCGAAGAAATCCAGCTGAAGCATTATGTCACCGATACCGTTGGACTGCCAACTCTGAATGATATCATCGAAGAATTGGCAAAACCCGGACGCGACCCTCGCCAACAACTGGAAATATTCACCTTCGCCGAAGGGATTGAAAAAATCGAAGACCTTCGCCAGGGAATGAAGCTGCCTGGTATTGTAACAAATGTAACCGCTTTCGGTGCGTTTATCGATATTGGCGTCCATCAAGATGGTCTTGTTCATATCAGCCAGTTGGCTGACCGGTTCGTCAAAAATCCCGCTGATGTCGTGAAGGTGAATCAGAAAGTAATGGTTACCGTTATGGAAATCGATTTGGAACGCCGCCGAATAGCTCTGTCGATGCGTAAAAAACAATGAATGAAATCATTGATTCTGTATTAAATCCAAAAAAATTTGTTGAGTTTCTCCTAATATTTAATAACAAATATTTAAAGAGGATATTATGATTTTAAAAAGAATGCTGAAACATCTTCTACACAAAAGAGGGTATATAATTAAAGAAAGTATAATGTATAAATACTCATTGCGTGATGGTATCTACATACCTCTCGATATTGATATAGATAATGAGTTTAAATCAATATGTATAAAACCGAAAAAATACACAATGTCATCTATAGAAAGGATGTTTGCTTTATACAAGGCAACACAATATATTGTAAAAAATGATATTCCTGGTGATTTAGTTGAATGTGGAGTCTGGAGAGGTGGTAGCAGTATGTTAATGGCGTTTGTCTTAGAATCAATGAATGAAAAGAAAAGGAGTATTTTTCTATATGATACTTTTGAAGGGATGGATAAACCTACTAAAAAAGATATTAATATTCTAAATAAATCTGCTGATGATACATGGAGAGGAATGAGAGAGAAAGGTATAAATAAGTGGGATTACTCACCAATTGAAGAAGTAAAAAAGAATATGTTTGAGACAGGTTTCCCAAAAGAAAGACTGATATTTGTTAAAGGAAAAGTTGAAGATACAATACCAGCTACTATACCTGATAAAATATCTCTTCTACGTTTAGATACAGATTGGTACGAATCAACTTATCATGAACTTATTTATCTTTTCCCGAAATTATCTAAAGGAGGTGTAATAATAATAGATGATTATATGCATTGGAAAGGAGCGAAAGAAGCGACAGATAAATATTTTAGAGAAAATAGCGTAAAGATATTATTAAATAGAATTGATTATACTGGAGTAATCGGTATAAAGACTAGCACTTAATGGTTTATACCTAATTCCTTTAAGTGAATTTTTTAATGATAATCATTCTTATCCTACATCACCGAATCATCTATTTTACAATATCCGTTCGTAACACTTTAGGCGCTTATTGGACCGACATCGACAATAATTTGTCGATATCGCCAGTTTTTCAGAATTATTACTTCATTACTTAATTTACTGTGAATCCTTCTCTTTTGAATTTCCAATTCTAACTG
>JABMRZ010000159.1 GCA_013202315.1 Candidatus Tariuqbacter arcticus
ACAAATACCGGCGGATATAAATATCCGCACTACAAGGCATTGTATATTATAAATATGAAGTAAATAATGTTGTTATCACCAAGCACTGGGATCTGTTCTCTGGATTCCCATTTTCGAGGGAATGACAGGAAGGGGCGGGAATAACATCGATGCCGTTTGTCACAAGCCCAAGTATTTCTGTATGTTCAATAATTACAGCCTGCTGATTAGAGTAGATAACCCATAGAATTTTGATTGTCTGTGTCTCCGGAATTAATTCATCTTAAGAAGAATAACACTAAAAATAATATGTGCTATATTTCTAAAATAGCATTCTCTGTCGCCGTTCTCAACCTTTGCATAATTAATGCCGCCCAGAGCGTTGATACATGGGATTTAACCATACTCCACACCAATTCCATCAACGGCGCCTTGGATAATTGCGGCTGACCGGCGGAACCCTTGGGCGCTTTGGACAAGTGCTCGGAATATATAAAGATGGTTCGTGAGGAAGTGGAGAATGTGCTGGCGTTCGATACCGGCGATTTCCTGCCGGCGATTCCCGATAGTGAAAGGGCGGAATACATAATACGGGCGATGAAATCGGTTCAGTATGACGCTATAACGGTCGGCGACCAGGAATTGCTGTTGGGGGAATCGTTTTTCCTGAACCATTTTCCTCGCTTGGAGCAGTATATTCAGCCCAATTTACCCATAATAATTTTAGGAAAATATCTTTTACCAACGAACGATGAAAACGGAAATTTCCCTGCAAATGTTGTCCTGAACGGAAATATGTTATTCAAAGAATCAGATTCAGTCCGGCGCGGGGAAATGATATTTCCTTCAACAGCAATCGCTAATACAGCGTCTTTTGCGGTGAGAATTTGCGGTGTCATCGCTCCCGAAGCGTTATTGTTTTTCCCGATGGATATTCGAGGGTGGTTTGAAATCAAGCCCTGGCGGGAAGCGCTGGCTGAAATGACAATTCAAGTTGAAGGAAACGAATTCATCGTCTTGCTTTCTCACAGCGGACTATCTGTAGACCGAGAAATCGCCGAAGCATTCCCGCAAATCGATGTGATTATAGGGGGACATTCGCAATCCAAGCTCGAAGAGCCTTTAATCATCGGAAAAACGCTCATTATCCAAACCCCCGGTTCAGGCAGATTTGTCGGCAGGCTCGATTTGAAACTTACAAATAATGCCGATTTGGAAAACTACCAATATTCTTTGGTGCCGATGACCCCCGAATTACCATCGGACACCAATATCACCCGGATTATAGAGGATTACGAGCACGCGTTTTTCACCGACAAAATCCCCCGCCCGCACATACCCGTCTATCCCGATTCATTCGAAGTGGCATCGGCGGAAGTATGCCGCAGATGCCATGAATGGCAATACCAGCAGTGGCAGGAAACCCCTCACGCACACGCCTTTGAAATAATCGTCGAACGCCGGAAAATCTATAATCCAGGCTGCCTCTCCTGCCATACTACCGGATTCGGGCACGATTCAGGTTATGTCTGCCAAGACGACACTCCGCAGTTAATCAATGTATCCTGCATCGAATGTCACTATAGTCTTCCGGGTCATCGTGCGAATCCTCATATAATTAAGCCCATTCCAATATCGAAGGAAACCTGTGTTAGATGTCATAATAATCGAAACAGCCCTGATTTCAATTATGAAAAATATATTCTAGAAGTTTTACATTAAACGGTCAAAACGATGAATAATAAGATTGCATACATTATACAATTCATATTACTATTTCACATTACTTTATCCTGCGCTTACAGTGATGAATTTGAAGCGCCGGGAATAGGCGGCTCGGCGCCCACTTTTTCACTGATGACCGTTGATGGCGAAAGGGTCTACTTGAGGGATTACTGCGGAAATATCCGTCACAATTGGCAGAATAAGGAGAAATTCCCCGTAGTGCTTAGCTTTTTCTCTACCACTTGCCGGCCTTGTCAAGTGGAAATCAAACATCTCCACCGGCTGGCGGAAAAATACCAGGGAACGGTTAAGTTCTTCCTCATCGCAGTTGGCGAACCAATCGATAAAGTTCAGACTTATGTGGAAGAACGCCAATATACAATCCCTGTCCTCCTCGATCAGTATCTGGTGGTCTCTGAACTATACGGGAATCCGCAGGCAGTCCCTAAATTGGTGCTAATGGATTCGGAAGGTGTGGTCAGATTATTCAAGGTCGGATATGAAGCTGAGACGATAAATCGGCTCGACGCTCTACTGAACAAAGCCGTTTCGTCAGGCGGAGGGAACGATTGAACGATGAAAAAAATATGTCTATATGTTAATATGAGCAGTTAATAGTTACATTATGTCATTCTGAACGAAGTGAAAAATCTTATTCTTTGAACCGCTTTTTTATTCGTGTTTATTCATGTTCATTCGTGGTTAATTAGTTTGCATTATCCACACTATATAGCGAAGAACTAAATAAAATTACACCGAACCTTCCTCACAGATACTTTCCAAGATATTTATAATCCGGAGTAAGTTCACCCTTGTGCAGAATAATCGCCCGGCGCAGTTCACCCGGCAAGCCGATTTCTTCCAATGGGACATCATAATCCGCCTTTAATAAATCAGGAATAAAAGCGATAAGAACCTCGCTGAAGAAGCAGGAAGCTTCCAATGCAAGTTCACAAGGCAAATTATCCACCGCCATCACCACCGGACCATATCCTTCCCAACCATCGGTCACCGTTCCTTCTATAGCATCATACACATAAACAGGATTGCCCGGATCCGTGCCCTTGACCGTGCATTGGACGGAACCGTCAATATCGCAGCTAATATCGCCGATGACCCGCAAAGGCGGCGGGTGCGGGGTAGAATACACCTTCCTCAAGTATTCCAAGGTAACTAAACGGGGATAACGGGCGTCCCAGTATATGCAGTTTATCAATATGGTAAGATGTTGGAGATATTCCTCGAAGCGGGAACGATATTTATGCGGGTTCTGGTAGTAATCCTGCAGTTCAAATGAATCTTCAGCGTCGCGGGGTTCGACCATATCCTCCTCCTTGAACACCACTTTGAATATCTTATACCGCGCGGTAGAGGACGATCCGGTAACCACAGAAATATCCGCCGGAGCGATTTCCTCGAATGGTAGAAGGTCGAAGATTTCCTGCGCGCCTTGAGATACATTCCCATATCCGGCGAAGCCGCAGATTATCGGAGCTATCACATAGGGGATCCCTTCCTTAATTATTCGATCACCAATATCGGATATACATAATTTAGCGTCTTCGAGATTCTGATACTCGTGCGCCATCTTGATCCGGCTGAAGGAATTTGGAACCCCTTCCCATTCCAACCGCTTCCCCAAAGCCCAAAGTGAACCTATCATCCCCGCCAGCCCCGCATGCCGCCCGAAGAATATCAACCGCCGCTTCTTATCATCGATGACTAGCTCATAATCTATCAGATTGCACTTAAGCTCCATCATCCGCTTCAGCAGGGGCATATTATAATCCTGCCCCTTGATAGTATGGCTGAAAAAGATGTATGTCTTGCCGGGTTCAAAATATCCAATGGGAATTTCTTTAACCGCCAAAATCACCGGGCAGGAAGATAAATCCTCGCTGATCACCGCCCCAACCCGCCGGTAATCTTCATCGGAAAAAACCCTGATGGTGGAAGGCTGGAGCCAGACTTCGACGCCGTCCTCGATGAGTTTTCCCACATCGTAAGGGGTGAGTGGGACCCTCCGTTCCCACTCGTTTCTATCTTCGCGTCTAATTCCGATTCGCATGGTTGTTATCTTTACAGGTTAATTTTTATGCATTCCTTCCCGCACATTCGGGATGGGAACGAGGGGATAATATTCACAGTAATTATAATATTCACAGTAATTAAGTAATTAAGTGAATTTGTCTATCATTACTTCATTACTTAATCCACTGTGAATCTTACTTCATCCACTGTGAATTCTATATCCTCCCACCTTCTCCATTCAGTACTATTGTGGTGTCAGACATACTCGTCTGACACATTTTCTCGTTTATCAGGTGTCAGGTGGGGACACCTGACACCACGGCAGTTAAGTCATCCC
This sequence comes from Candidatus Tariuqbacter arcticus, assembly GCA_013202315.1. Lineage (GTDB taxonomy): Bacteria > Electryoneota > Tariuqbacteria > Tariuqbacterales > Tariuqbacteraceae > Tariuqbacter > Tariuqbacter arcticus. The sequence goes on from JABMRZ010000159.1 coordinate 4,073, forward strand.
ACACCCAATAGCGTCATCCCCTTCATCCCTTTCATCCCTGTTAATTTCTTTCCCCATGTGTCGACTGCGGAGAGTCGACACCACGCAATAATGCTATTCAAACTTAATCCCCTGCGCCAAAGGCAGTTCTTTCGACCAGTTGATGGTGTTGGTTTGGCGGCGCATATACGCCTTCCAGGAATCGGAGCCGGATTCCCTGCCGCCGCCGGTTTCTTTTTCGCCGCCGAAAGCGCCTCCGATTTCCGCGCCGGATGTCCCGATATTGACATTGGCGATGCCGCAGTCAGAACCTATATGGGAGAGGAACCTCTCCGAATGTAGGAGATTAGTGGTGAATATGGCGGAAGATAATCCCTGCGGGACTTCGTTGTGCCATTCGATGGCGTCATCGAAGTCTTCGTATTCGATGAGGTATAGAATCGGGGCGAAGGTTTCATCGTGAACGATTTGCCAATGATGCTGCGCCTTGATAATCGCCGGTTCCACAAAGAATCCGGAGCGGTCTAAGCGCTTGCCGCCGTAAATGACTTCGCCGCCGGATTCCTTGATGACCTCGAGTGCCTGCATCATAATTTCAATCGCCGCTTCGTTCACCAACGGCCCCATCATTATATTCTCATCCAGCGGATCGCCGATGCGGACTTGCTTGTAAGCGTTGACCAGTCTGTTGGTGAATTCCGAAGCGATGCTCTTGTGCATGAAAATACGGCGGGTGGAAGTGCATCGCTGTCCGGCAGTACCCACTGCGCCGAAAAGAACCGCCGGAACCGCCAAGTCCAAATCTGCGGTCTCATCGATGATTATAGCGTTGTTGCCGCCGAGTTCGAGGATGGTTCTGCCCAGCCGTTCGCCCACCACTTTGCCGATGCGGTAGCCCATTTCGCAGGAACCGGTGGCAGAAACGAGGGGGATGCGCCGATCGTTGATCAGCCTTTCGCCGATGACCGAACCACGCCCTACCACCAGGTTGAAAATGCCTTGCAGGTTGTGAGCTTTCATCACATCGTTGCATATATTTTGCACGGCAATACCGGTCAATGGGGCTTCAGAAGAGGGCTTCCACAGGGTAACATCGCCGCAGACCGCCGCGATAGCCGCATTCCAAGCCCAAACTGCAACGGGGAAATTGAAGGCGGAAATCACACCTACCACACCCAGCGGATGCCATTGTTCATACATCCTGTGCAAAGGTCTTTCGGAATGAGTAGTCATGCCATAAAGCTGTCGGGAAAGCCCCAGCGTAAAATCGCAGACATCGATCATTTCCTGAACTTCGCCCCATCCTTCCTGGACGATTTTTCCCATTTCCAAAGTGACCAGTTTGCCCAGGGCGTCCTTCTTTTCCCGGAGGGCGTCGCCCAGATCACGCACGAAAAGCCCTCGTTTAGGGGCGGGAACCATCCGCCATTCTTTGAACGACTCGACCGCCGCCGCCATTACCGCTTCATAATCGTCGGCGGAAGCTTGAGCTACTTTGGCGATTTCCTTCCCGGTGGTGGGATTTATAGAGGGAATGAGATTTTTCCCTTCGGTGGAAGACCAGGCGCCGGGACCTGAACAAGCGCCGGGGTTCACTTTTTCAATTCCGAGTTCTTTTAAGAAGTCTGTCAATTCTAATCTCCTGATTTAAAATTTACCTGTTTGTTTTACTGCTATAATAAACGACATTGATTCTTGTATTTATATGTCAGGGTTGAGACAACCCTGACTCCACGGTGGGTGTTCTTCTTGTGGAGTCGGGATTGTCTCAATCCCGACATTTCTACATCACAATTATTTATGTCACTCATTTTAATAACCGGAATATACTGCAATTTATTGAAAACATTACCTATAAATTTTAGAAAAGGGCGAGGTAGCCTCGCCCCTGCATTCATTCAGTAATAATTATGATTTCAGACTAAGGGAAATTATTCACATTCAAGCAAAAAAATGTCACCTATCGCGGCAAAACATACTGCTTATAATCCTTGCCCAATAATAGGGAAACATCGATATCCACTAGCTTTGAATCCGGCTCCATCTTTACCATCTCCGGTGGAAGTGCTATGGTCTTGGCTAACTTCTCACCCAATTCCCGGTCCCCGCAGCGGACGAAGATGGTGGTCTTCGGATATACTTCTCGCCCGGGTGCATTTTTAAAGTCGCGGACATCATAAGCTTTGTTCCGTAAAAAATCCGCCGTTCGCCTGGCTAAACCGGCAACTCGGCAGCCGTTCAGCACTTCGACCCTTATTGGATTAACGATTTCCGCTGGGGAAATCACTTCCTGTTCCGCAGCCGGGGGAAGATCATACACCTGCTCCGCGTTAAGTCCCGTTGAACTGGCTTGCACGGGCTCATTTAACTCAAAGACTTTATATTGGTTAATCAGCACTAATATTAACAGCGCAGACTGCAGCAGCAATAATAATATCACCCAATTGAACCTGGGATTGCCTGATTTGTTGCGTATACTACTGCTCACATAGCCTTTTCCGAATCTTTTTTGTGTCATGGAAGCACTCAAAAAAAGACCGAGGTCATCCTCGGTCGATTGTTGGATTGCCAGATCACTTTGGTATTTATACGATTCTATTCGTCAAAACCGGGCGAATATTCCTTTGGCCGGGAATAAATAGGACTGTTGAAGGACCTATAGGGGTCATAGAGCCACATATTCGGGCAGATTCCATAGTTGTAATAGGGCATATTGCTGAATCCTATGGAGAAAGACATATTCTTCGTCGGTCGATACAAGAGGGTCGCCCCTCCCATAAAAGACGCGCCCTGTCCTGAGTTAAAACCGCCCTCGAAGGAGGAATAGGGCTGGTGCATCACGCCCAACTGCAAATCCAGCAGCATCTTACCCGACAACCGGTAGCGCATATTGTTGAGATAAAGCCCCTGCATCACACTGCCGTAAGAGCTGGATGAATACATCATACTGTAGCTCTGGGACATATTGAGATTAGGAGAATTCAGCAGCCCCAAAAGCCCCCGGTTCGGTTGAAGGAACCGGCTCTGAATATTGGTGGTATATCCATCATCACGGTATTGAGCGAAAGCGGAAACCGCCATCGATAGAGCTATTAATAATATCATCAAACGCTTCACTTACACCTCCGGGTTTTGAGAGATGAATAATTCTTCCAAGTTTAAGATAGTAAATATTCCTCTAATTGTCAATATTTAAATGGGATTATTTTCCGGTGTTGAACCTTTTGCCTGAAAATGGATGTATGTAGTGAAGTTCGAGTTGAAAGTAATCGGCGTAATCACAATCCTCCAGTTCAAATCAGCGGTTAATAAAATATACCCTCATTCCCAACGGTTGGGAGGGAATGTGAGGATTATTTGCTATTCAGTATGCATAGCTTGTCCATTCACCGCCGTGTTCAGGATTGAATTCAAGTGTTTCTTTGACGGGATTAGGCGCTAAATCAAGCTCTTCCAGTATAATAACTCCAATCAATGGAGGGCAATCATCAGGAAGCTCTATAACACTGAATATGCTCGATCGTCCCAAAATAGCCACCCAAGCCGCAGCGAAAACCCGCCTTACAACCGCACCGTTAGCAGTCCTTATCATTCGCTTATCAATCTGCCTTAGCCCTAATTTCTCAATAATCGAAATTGGCAAGCATAGACTCATTGCACCGGTATCGACAATGCCTTCGATTTCGACCTGTCGGACTTTTTCGGGAGAAATATGACCTTTTTCAGATAATTCGAGGTCTATCTGATTTGAAATCGTTATGTTGGCCTTAACTTGACCCATTATAGCCTCACTATTAATAAACCCGGCAACGACCTACTCTCCCACAGGGTTCATCGGCACGGAGGGGCTTTCCCAAAGGGACGGTATGGAATGGAAAGACTGATTGCCATTTAGTATGCATAGCTTGTCCATTCACCGCCGTGCGCTGGGTTGGGTTCGAGGGTTTCTTTAGTGGGATTCGGTACCAGATCAAGCTCCTCCAATACTACAACCCCGATCAATGGCGGGCAATCATCAGGCAATTCAACCACACCAAAAATATGGGAACGACCCAATATTGTCACCCACGCTCCAGCATACACTTTTCTAGTCACGGTGCCATTAGCAGTTCTAATAATGCGCTCATCAGCTTTTATCAATCCCAGCTTCTCAATAACTGAAACTGGCAAGTTTAAACTGGCAGCGCCTGTGTCTACTAATGCATCTAATTCAAGTCGACGTATCTTATCTGAAGGAATATAACCTTTTGCAGATAATTGCATATCCGCCCAATTGACAACATCAATCTTAACTTTAACTTGTCCCATTTATGATTCCTCGTTGTTCTAACAAGTGTAGATATTTTTTAGAAGGATTTCTCGTATAATTCTCAATACAAATTAATAAAATAAAAAACCCGGCAACGACCTACTCTCCCACGCAGTCCCATTGTGTTAGGAAGAGTCTCATAGACCTTTTCAAACACCAAGCAGCTTTCGAACTTCAGCCAAAGGGATGGCAAGTGCATCGGCTTCTTTTATTTTAGCGCTTCGGAGTTCTTTCAAGTCTTCATAGTTTTCAAGTTCTTCCTGAACCTGAAGAAACTCCTCATAAGAAAGCACCACAAATTCTTTCTTGCCGTCTTTTTCTAATATATTTGGATTCAAGGTTATCATGTTTTACTTTCTCTTTTTATAGGCGTCTTTTCGATGAATTATACGATAAACAACCACATTATTGTCACTCTCAATTTCAAAAAGAATCCTGTATTTTCCTATGCGTAAGCGAAATTCAGGAGTGAAATTGGTAAGTTGTTTTACATCTCCTTTCAAGTCATCTTTTAAATTTTCAAGTCCGTCAAAGACCCGTCTCGCATCAGTTTTTGTAATTTGCTTAAGATCTTTTATTGCTTGTGGTTTTAATTCTACTTCATATTTCATAGTCCAAAATCCAATTTACAATACAAAAAGGATAAAATCAAATATCATTAAATCCCAATAATAAAAAACCCGGCAACGACCTACTCTCCCAGGGTTACCCCCGCAGTACCATCGGCGCG
>JABMRZ010000160.1 GCA_013202315.1 Candidatus Tariuqbacter arcticus
AAAAAACACGAATCTCAGAATTTAGATACTACGCCTCGTCCGGGACTTCGCCTGGAAGAGGGGGCCCCTGCGGGGCAGTTGATTTTGTCATTGGTCACTAGTCATTAATCATTGGCTCAGGATACAAATAACGAGTGACAAATGACAAGTGACTATTTGAGATATCCAATAATACAATATAGTGACATCGACAATTTTTTGTCGATGTCAGCGCAATAAGCGCCTAATATGATAAGTCGGACATCCCTATTTGAAAGAGGAGACGATGAAACACATGTCAGTTATAGTAATCACATTAATCACCTCGGCAGCCTTTGCAGCCACCATCCACATCCCCGGCGGCAATTTAACCATTCAGCAAGGAATAGGCGCCGCGGTGGGCAGATGCTTTTCGGTAGAACAAAAGAATTAAACAAGAATTGCAATGGATTTTTGGACAATATTGCGTGACATATTAATCCTCCTGCTTGCAGCTGCGGTGTTGGGGGGGCTTTGCGAGCGTTTGCGGCAGAATCCGATAATCGGCTACATACTCGCCGGTATGCTGCTTGGTCCAAATGCCATCGACTTGATACCGAATTATGAAACGGTCGCCACGATGGCGGAATTGGGTGTTGCGTTGCTGCTATTTATGATAGGATTGGAATTCTCCTGGCGCAGGCTGAAAAGCATAGGGATGATTGCCCTGGGTGGGGGAACCCTTCAGATGTTGGTGACAATCGCACTGTCGGCAGGAATCTGTATGATACTTGGGATGGAGATTCGTTCTGCGTTGGCTGTAGGGGCAATTATAGCGTTAAGCAGCACCGCAGTTGTGCTGCGCATATTGGTGAACCGCACAGAACTCGACAGCATACACGGCCGTAACTCGCTGGGGATTCTGCTTCTACAGGACATCGCGGTCGTTCCATTGATACTCCTGCTGACCGCGCTTGGCAGCGGGGATTCGATTGGTCAAATCGGCTGGGAATTGGGACGAGCGGTTATTGTGGCGGCGCTTCTGATTGGAATATTATACCTACTGCTGAATTATCTTGTCCCATGGCTGCTGGGGAGGAAAGAAGCAGCTCGCAATCGTGAATTGCCAGTCCTGCTGGCGATTGTAACCGCTATTGGAGCGGGGTGGGCGTCCCATAAATTGGGTCTTTCGCCGGTATTGGGGGCGTTTATTGCGGGTATGCTGCTCGCCGAATCCCCCTTCGCCACACAAATCAGGGCTGATATAGCGCCGTTAAAAATTCTTTTCGTGACATTGTTTTTCAGTTCAATTGGGGCTCTGAGCAATCCCGCATGGATAATGGAACACTGGGTAATAATCACGGCGGCAGTGGCTGTCATCGTGATTGGAAAAGCGGTCATTGTAACCGCCGTTATATTTCCATTCAGTTCCTCATTGAGCTATGCCATTGCTACGGGTATATGTCTGGCTCAAGTCGGCGAATTTTCATTTGTACTCGCTAAGGCGGCGCAGCATGGTCAGTTGATAGACAGCTACTTCTTTGAACTAATCATTGCGGCAACAATCGTAACACTGTTCCTTACGCCATATTTAATCGCTGCTGCGCCGTCTATTGCAATAGTCGTCGGCAAATTCTCAGCTCACCGATTTCAAGAGTTGCCGAGGCGGGGAGAAACTTCCCGAAACACCGGCGCGGGCATGAGCGGTCATATTATAATTGTGGGGTTTGGTCCCGCGGGCAGGCAAACCGCTGAAGCGTTAATGAAAGAGCAGGAACAGCTCATTATTGTCGAATTGAACCCCAAAACGGCGGCTGACGCACAAAAGCGCGGACTCCAGACCTGTATTGGAGACGCCACAAGTATAGAAGTGCTGGAATGTTTGCATCTTGGGAAGGCAAAAGCCATCGCGGTGACTATACCTGATCCATCAACTGCACGACAGATAATCGGGCAGGTTCGTTCATTATCACCTGAAACGGTGATTATCGCTCGATTACGGTATCACATATATCGTTCGGATTTCATTCGCGCCGGAGCGCATGCGGTCGTTGACGAAGAAGAAGAAGTCGGACTGCGAATTGCCTCGGAGGTGCGAAAAAAGATATAGCGTAATTGTTATATGATAACTTATAACTAATTCATACGATCAAATAATTTCGGGGAACCTGTAATGCGAAAACTACTTGTAACTTTAGTGGTGGCAATTTTAATATCGTTTCCATCTTTTGCTGCTATAATTCACATCCCCGGCGATTACCCCACCATTCAAGCGGGAATCGACGCCTCAACCGACGGCGATACTGTCCTGGTCGCCGATGGAACTTACACCGGAGACGGCAATAAAGATATCGACTATGGCGGCAAGGCGATCCTGGTCATCTCGGAAAACGGCGCGGAATACTGCATCATCAATTGTGAATATTACGGAAGAGGGTTTTATTTTCATTCGGGTGAAAGTCAAACCTCCATCCTTTCAGGATTCAGAATTATCAACGGTTATACGGCTTATTTTTGGCCTGAAAGCGGCGGCGGAGCGATTCGCTGTTCCAATAATTCCAACCCCATAATAGAAAACTGCACCTTCGTTGAGTGTTCGGGAGATGAACACGGCGGCGCAATTTACTGCAATTATTCTTCCGACCCGACAATAGATAACTGCACCTTCATTGATAATCACGGCTATTATGGCGGCGGTGTTTACTGCAGCGGCACCAGCCCGACCATCGTAAATTGTATCTTTAACGGGAATTCGGCAGGTGAAAACGGCGGCGGAATTTGCTGCTTTTATGGCTCCAATTCATTCATCAAAAACTGCGCTTTTAACAATAATTCGGCTATGTTTGGCGGCGGGATTAAATGCTGGAATAATTCCAGTACAACCATCGAAAACTGCATTTTAAGCGGGAATTCGGCTGATAGAGGCGGCGGGATCGACTGCGCTTATGATTGTTATCCAATAATTAAAAACTGTGCCTTAAGCGGGAATTCAGCTGATTTCGGAGCTGGGATTAACTGCGCTTATGATTGCGGACCTACCATTGAAAACTGCACCTTAAGCGAAAATTCAGCTTCCGGGAACGGCGGCGGGATCGGCTGCTCCGATCAATCCAATCCCGCCGGCGTCAATAACATCATCTGGGATAACACCGCTCCAACCGGCGGTCAAATCGGTTTGGAAACGGGCAGTTCATTTTCCTGCACCTACAGCGATATCCAGGGCGGCTGGCTGGGCACGGGAAACATCGACGCTGACCCTTTGTTTTACACCACGACCGGCGATTCAGCATTTTTCCTGATGGAAAATTCACCCTGCATCGACGCCGGCGACCCGGACAGCCCGTTTGACCCGGACGGTACGATTGCAGATATGGGAGCTTTTTATTTCGATCAATCGGTTGGTGTAAGTAATCCAAATTTTGCATTTTGCATTTTGCATTTTGAATTGAGTCCGGTTTTTCCTAATCCATTCAATTCCACAACTGATTTCACTTTTTCTCTGCCGAAATCTTCTTATGTTGAAATTAAAGTATACGATTTGCTGGGGAGAGAAGTATTACGCGTGTTTGATGGATTCAAGCCTGCGGGTGTATATAATATGCACACTGAGGGGAACAACTTGTCTTCAGGTATATACTTCTTGCGGATGAGGGCTGGAGAATATGCGAGTTCGCAGAAAATCATTCTATTAAAATAAGGAGGTTGTTATGTTACGGAGGAAATTTTCATATCTTATCGCCCCCCTGTTCATCCTTTTAATTGCCATTAATACAGCTTTACCCCAAATCCACATTTCCGGGGGTTTGAGCGGGGTGTTGGAAGATACTACATATATTGTGGAGGGGGATATTTGGGTGGAGGAGGGGGATTCACTGGTGATTGAAGCGGGGGCAATATTGCTCTTCGATGGGAGTTTCAGTTTGACTATCAGTGGTAAACTATCTGCTGTCGGAGCGGAAGCCGACAGCATTTACTTTGTGCCCAATACCGGCGTCCATTATTTTTCCGGTTTAGTTATCGATTCCACCGGCGAAAATGACAATCGACTTGCCTATTGTTATATTTCCGAGGCATTTGGAACCGGTATCGATTGTTATAGTTCGACTTTAAACCTTGAAAACTGCACCATTGTGGAATGCTCAGGGACTTATGGTGGAGCGTTATACGGTAATAATTCGATTCTGAACATTGATGACTGCCTCGTCAAAAACAATGTCGCCGCCCAGAGAGGAGGAGGTTTGTACTGCACAAACAACTCTCAATTGACCATCACCGGCAGTACTTTTAAAGCGGACAGCGCAAATATGGGTGGCGGTATCTGTGTTTGGAACTCCAAATGGCAAATAGATGGCTGCATCATCGATTCCAATTATGCTTTCAATAATCTTTCGGGTAATAGCGGCAAAGGAGGGGGAATTTATACTTTCAGTGGTGATTCAACTTCTTATATAAGGAATTGTCGGATCTCGAATAATTCAGCTAGAGGTAATTACAATCAATATTCCGCAATAGCAGGTGGATTATATTGTGGAACCTACAAAACTACTATTCAAAGATGTCTATTTGCTAATAATTCATCTTTGGAAGCTTCTTATAATTTCGCTGGCGGCGGAGCGATATTGATTTCTAACACCGATAGTGTGGTAGTTGCTAATTGCACCTTCAATGGAAATTCCTCTGTAGGATACGCGGGTGGAGTCTTTATTCATGAATCATCGGCATCGATTATCAATTCTATTTTTTACGAAAATAGCGGAGGAAATGTTATTAATTGTTATTCTTCTAATTGGGAAACGATTAATTATTGCGATTTTTTTGATAACAATGTTATACAAAATGTATGGTATGGTCCTGATAGCATTGGAATTCTTGCCGCTACAAATATAAATGGCGACTCCTGCGACATCTATTCAAATATCTTCCTCGACCCGCTATTTTATTCCACAACCGGCGATTCCGCTTTTTGCTTAACAGAAGAGTCACCCTGCATAGACGCCGGCGATCCGGCAATCCCGCTCGATCCGGATGGGACTATCGCTGATATAGGAATGTTTTATTTCGACCAGAGTGTATTGGTGAAGCCAGGTTCGTCTGCTCCGCAGTCCACAGCCTATAGTCTATCGCCCGCTTATCCTAATCCGTTCAATGCGCAAACGACCATCACTTTCACCATCGCTTCGCACTGCTGGGTGGAAATGGCGGTGTATGATGTGATGGGGCGGGAAGTGGCGGTTTTACTAAACCAGCAGCAAGCAGCTGGCAGCTGGCAGCTAACATGGGATGCGGGAGGGTTGGGGAGTGGGGTGTATTTTGCTATTATGCGGGCGGATGGGTTCAGTCAGGCACGGAAGATGATTTTGGTAAAATAAGTATCAAGTGCCAAGTAAAAAACACCAACCCCCAAGCGCTATGCGCTAAACACTGGGGGCTGACAATTGAGGGATTAGGGGCAGGTATATTGGTAAAGAGGATATTGGGGGATTGGGATATTGGGGAATTAGGTTGTTGGGAATAACAAAAAAACAGGAGGATAGTATGAAACGGTTTCTAATCTGTCTGGCGGTTTTGTCGATGCTCGGCGGAGTATGCCGGGGGCAGGTGTATATATCCGGACCTTTGCATGGAGTTCTGGAAGATACTCTCTATTATGTCGAGGGGGATATTTCGGTTGAATCCGGCTCCGAATTGACAATTCAGCCGGGGGCGGTTTTCCTGTTCAACGGCGATTACCAATTCCTCATCTATGGTGAATTGAACGCGGTTGGAACCGATGAAGACAGCATAGTGTTCGTCGCCGGAATGGGAACAGATATTTGGAATGGTCTCACAATTGGGGGCAGCTCCAATGCCATTCTGCAATATTGTATTATCTCAGGAAGTGATTATCGTGGTATATATTGCTGGTCTTCCTCGCCGAATATCCTGAACTGTACCATAATTTATAATTCCTCCGAATACTTCGGCGGAGGAATACGATGTCTTTATGCGGATCCTCTGATAAAAGACTGCCTCATCGCCGATAATCATGCGTCTATGTATGGTGGTGGAATACATTATTCATATTATCCCGAGCCTACCATAGAGAACTGCACTATAGTCGAGAATTCAGCTGGGAGCGGCGGAGGCGGAATCTATGCTAACTGCGTGATGTCCGATATAAGAAACTGCATTGTCGCCCATAATTCCGGGGGAGGCATTTACTACAATCAAAGCTCATATGCGCCCCACTACTGCGACTTTTACGATAATGAAGGGGGTAATTTTCAGGGTGTGACGATTTCCAACTTGGGAGTAACTACCCAAAGCAACGCCAACGGCGACCCCTGCGATATATATCACAACATCCTTCTGAACCCGCTTTTAGTGGATATACACACGGGCGATTATCGGCTCCAGACCTATTCGCCCTGCATAGACGCCGGCGACCCGGACATCCCGTTTGACCCGGACGGCACCATCGCCGATATGGGGGTGTTTTACTATGACCAATCTTATGAAATAGTGATTGACGGTTATTGCTTCCTGGAGAATCAAATATATCATTCGGGAACGAAGGTGGAATTCCTGCCGGTTGCCGGGGCGGCGATTAACGATTCAACCCTCACCGACAGCGCGGGATATTATTTGATTGACCTGCCCTGCGGGACATACGATTTGCATTATTCCCATTATGGATATCTGCCCAACGATACGGTGAGTGTATTCACCCGGAATGACACTACTTTGACGCCGGTGACTTTATCCGCCGGTACGACTCTTTCCGGGTCGATTTCCGGCATAATAGAACCGGGAGTTTATACCATCCTGGACACCCTTTATGTCCTTTATGGTGACAGCCTGACCCTGCTGCCCGGGGTGGAATTCATTTTCTTCCACTGTTACCAATTCATCGTGAACGGCACTTTAATCGCCGAAGGCGTCGAAGGCGACAGCATTATCTTCACCGCGGTCAATATCGAGGAAGGCTGGGGGAGTATCAGGCTGGTCGATGGTGATAGTACGCTGGTCTCCAGGTTCAGTTATTGCTGTTTCGAATATGGTAATGTTTTGGGTTATTCTTCACCCGATAATAGGGGGGGCGGGATTTATTGTAACGAGATGAACCCGGTCATCACTCATTGTGCTTTCCGCTATAACAGCGCCAGTGGCGGCGGGGCGGGGATTTATAGTTATGACTCCAATACCATCATTGAAGATTGCCTGTTCAGCCAGAACGAGGACAACAGTGTCGTGCTGTATTATGAAAGCCCGGTGATTCGCAATTGCCTATTCAGCGAAAATGACGACCGGGCACTCAGTGTCGGGGGGGATTCCACCATATTAGTCGACAGCTGCACATTCAACGATAATTTCGTTGGTGGAATCTGTGTGGGCTTTGGAACTCCGATGATTACTAATTGCACTTTCGATCATTGCTATAACAGCTGGGGGCTGTATTCCAGAGGCGGAGGAATTGTATGCAGCTACAATGCAAACCCTAATATTATCAACTGCACATTTTACAACAATTCGTCTATGATGGGGGGAGCTATTCATTGCGATTATGGTTCCAGTCCAACAATCACGGATTGCTTTTTTGATTTCTGTTGGGGGGATGACGGAGGCGGCTTATACTGCGCAAATGGTAGCAGTCCCGTCCTGACCAATTGTACTTTCCTGAATTGTATAGCGGATTATGGCGGTGGAGTCTATTGCGAAGAATACTCCAATCCCATTCTCATCGATTGCCTGATGGACAGCTGCACTGCGTTATATGGCGGCGCAGTCTACTGTTTCGATAATTCGGCTCCCACCTTTACCGAATGCACTATCAGGGATAATTCCGCAGATTGCCAGGGCGGGGGATTTTGTATCGTTGAATGTGCGGAAGTGAACATCGAATTATGCCTAATCAGCGGTAATTCAACCAACTTAGGCGGGGGTATTTACAGCGAAGCATCGGGTCTTGTGATTGACCGCTGCACCATCACCGGCAATTCAGTGAGCGGAACCGGGGCTGCCGGCGGCGGCATCTATATGGCTACTCCCTGCATCACCCTCAATAACACCATTATCGAAGGAAATATGGGGAATGGGGGGATGTATTTCTGCTTTCCCACCTATTCGACTTTGACCTATTCCGATTATTACAATAATGAGGGAGGTGATTTCATCGGGGAAGTGCCGATTAATTTGGGGCAGATTGTTGCAGTGAACCTCAACGGCGATTCCTGCGACATCTATTCAAATATCTTCCTGGACCCGCTATTTTATTCCACCACCGGCGATTCAGCTTTTTGCTTAACAGAAGAGTCACCCTGCATAGACGCCGGCGATCCGGCAATCCCGCTCGATCCTGATTCTACAATCGCGGATATGGGAGCGTTCTATTTCGACCAGAGTGTATTAGTAGAACCGGGCTCATCATCACCTCAGCCCACAGCTTACAGCCTATCGCCCGCTTATCCTAATCCCTTCAATCCCACAACAGCTATCAGCTATCAGCTACAAGCTGCAAGTTTCGTCAATGTGGC
>JABMRZ010000161.1 GCA_013202315.1 Candidatus Tariuqbacter arcticus
CACTTGGTAAGAGATTGATTCGGCACCGTTGAAATACAAAGAGGATGCCGAGCAAACCGAAGGAAATCAGCGCAATCAAAATAATCAGCGGAAATCAGCGGTTAAAGGAATAAGAAAATCTACCAACCAAAACAGCGAGGAACCTATAAAGATTAGAGATGTTTTCTGAAAATACTTGATTTTTTAAATATTTATCATTATATTGCAAATTGTCCCAAAGTTTTTTCGATACATATCTTTGGGAACGACTATTAACTAAACTTGTTGTTCAATCTGTTCAGCAGCTCACAATTATTGGTTGTCGGTTGAAGGTTGTCCGGTTTGTATCAATTTAGTCACCTTATTTTGATGTGATTTTTCCTCTCCAACCCAATCAACAACTTAATATCGGTTTGATTCAGTTACCGGATCAATGCTAAGAGTATAATCGACTGATTTGACTGGATAACTTAATCGATTGGGGGTTTGTTTAATTAAATGCTTAACCTAAATTTGAAGAGGAGAAGTACAATCGAAGCAGAACGCGAAACCGGCAGCGTAAAGTGGTTCAACGCTACCAAGGGATACGGCTTCATCGAGCGTGATCAGGGGGGCGATGTCTTTATTCACTACAGCGCCATTCAAGGCGGCGGCTATCGTTCACTGGAGGACGGCCAGCGGGTAGAATTCACAGTAGTTCATGGGGACAAAGGCCTTCAAGCTCAAGAAGTAAAAGTTTTAACCGAGAGATAACCGGCGCTTAAACGGTAAATCGTTACCCGCAGATTATCTCTCATGAAAATAGGGTTTAGGGGTTGGTGTTTAGGTTATATTAATCTTTCATTCCCGCATGCTTACAGCGGTAATCCATACCCTATTTTCATTCTAAGTTATGTGCTGACCGCGAAAGAGACCGTCACATAATAGTTTCTCTTGAAACAGGATTCACCAGCAAAGAAGAGAGAACATCAACCGGCAGCCGGGTTACAATTAAGGCTGCCTTTGGGCTCTTTATGACTTTGTGGTAAAACCTTAATAGGGTATCCTGCGCCTCTAGCTCAACTGGATAGAGCGTCTGGCTACGGACCAGAAGGTTGGGGGTTCGAGTCCCTCGAGGCGTACTGAATTCTTTAATGTATTCTGATTTATTATGAATGACATTAATTACTATACCCTCCATTATGTGTGAAAATAGTGGTCGGTAGCCGGTTGTCAGTCGTCAGCAACAAATATATAAGTGTTGAATATTTGATACTTAATGCCTTTTCTATATGCCGGATAATTCTTAACCGGTGTGGTAATCGTTATGCCCGCCAATAGCAAATCAGAGAACAATCATCATCGCCGCTATTGGGATTTCAGGGCATTTTTTTATGCTCTTTTCTATCGAATTCCAATATTGTCAATCTTCGCCCGGGGGGAACATATATCCATACGCAAGCTGTCAGCGGGTTTGAATTTGAAAAGCGGATGTGTATTGGACCTTGGATGCGGAGTCAGGGTGACCGATATATTCGGCGACAAGTTCATAAGAATCGGCTTGGACTGGTCGCTTACAATGCTTTTTTGGGCGAGGAGAAGGAGTTCCGGGTGGCGCTATTTAGTTGGGGATGTTCGACAGCTTCCGTTGAAGGATGTTTCGGCGGCGGTTATCACCGCGGTGGGGATCAGCGAATATATGGTAGATCCGGAAGGCTGTCTCAAGGAAATACACCGCGTTCTTTCAAAGGAGGGGATATTAATTTTCACCAACGCTCCTCAGCGTTTTTTGAATCTGCTGCGAAGACTATGGTATCCTGCATTAAAACTGCGTTCGGATGATTTCTGGGTTGAACTATGTGAAAATATGGGCTTTACACTACGAAAAGAGAATAAACTTACATTTCAACACCAGTTTTTGTTCATTAAAATGTAGAATGGAAAATGGAGAATGGAAAATGGAGAATGGAAAATGTAGTATATCACTTATTTACAAGTTTTAATGATAATTTCGACAATTATTTGTCGATGTTGGTGCAGTAAGCGCCTACGCCTCGTCCGTGACTTCGCCCGGAAGAGGGGGCTTTGCAGAAAAGATGGTGGGTTAAGAACCCACCCTACGACTGGATATTAGAAATTATAAAATCGAGCCGATTCCAGACAAGCCGGAATGACACTGTTTTTTGTATTGTCGGACAGGCTGTCCGCAATCGACACCGATTATGCATTCCCACGCTGGAGCGTGGGAAC
>JABMRZ010000162.1 GCA_013202315.1 Candidatus Tariuqbacter arcticus
ACACCAAATAACTGTTATTATTATATATGCTGTCGTCTGCGGAGAGTCGACAGCACGCTGTATTGATTTGGGAAACAGACCCTGAAAAGAATTTCCGGTGTTTATGAATTTGTTATATTGGAAATTCCTCGTTTGAAGTAGGGGTTTAATATATTAAACCCCTACAAAACAATATAATAAAGCTCACCGCTGGTGCAATTCATGAATTGCCCCTACAGGAAATTATACGGTCGTTTTTATCTCATATTACAAATCAATCGTAGATATACGATATCTTTGAAATACCCTGAAACCCTTAACCCACAGTCTAATCCCGCCGCCTATTTCACCAGCAAAATCTTATGGGTGAACGCTTCGCTCTCCGTCACCAGTCTGGCGAAATAAATTCCGCTGGACAATTGGCTTCCATCGAAACTGAACTGGCAGCTCCCTTCATTATACCACCCCTCCGCCAGCTTGACGACTTCCCTGCCGGTAACATCATAGACAGCTAAAGATATATTTCCCGATTCCGGCAGTTGGAAAACTAAGTCGGTGTGCGGATTGAAAGGATTCGGATTTGCACTGAGCGATATGGATTGTGTTGGAATCGACGCTGCTTTATATCCCGAATCCCATCCTTCGATTTCCCAATCTTCGCCGCTTGAAGCTAATCCATCGAAATCAGCGCTCTTGGTGAAATCGAAGCTGGAGGAATTCCATATAATATCGGGATATACCCCCACAAAAGCAGAATAGACATAATCCCCGGGGGGAGCGTTGGCGGGAACGCCCTGACTCATCGTCCGCAATATCACCCCGCCCGTTCCCAGAGTAACCACCCTGACTATAATCGGACCGTAAGTGGAACCGTTCGGCAATGTCGCCATTATCCAGGCGTGGAAGGTGGAGCTTGCCGGTTCCAAGTTGGTTATCTCTACTTCAAATTCGAAGCTTCCGCCGCCCGCCGGAATTATAATGGGAGGATTCACCGGAATCAAGGAGATCGTTACATCCTCCGGTGTCCCATCCGTGGTGACGATGGTCAATTCCGGTGGAGGCCCCGTCGGCGTCCCATAAGCGCCGTAAAAATAGACATAACTGTAATAAGTAACATCGTTCTTGAAGCCGAGGCAGATTTGATTGTCCAGCAGATCGACGGTCCAATCGTGAGCGAAAATGTCCGGGGTGAAATTGTAGGTGGGAATATAGCTGGTGAATGGAATATTGTCCACCAGTAAATCGTTGAGTGACAACTGCCCGCCGGTCACAGAATATCGCGTCCAATTGTCATCGTCGCTCCAATAGATGTCGACCACCGGATTACTGGACGGCGAACCGAAAGCGTTTTCCAGATGACACAACAGGTTCATACTGAGGATGAGCGCATTGTCCGGGATGTTGGTCACATCGAACAGCAAAAAGCCGTTCACATTATAATTATTGTAGTAAGCCCGATGCCGGTTGTCGGTCCAAGTACTCGAATTGCTGATGGATACACTTTCAAACGGGGTGAGCACATAAACATCATCGGTAATCTGATTGCACGAACCGGCGCTGCCATCAGGATTAACGATCGCCGCACAAGACCCTTCCTTCGTACCATCGTTCGCCGATGAAGGAAAGATATACAGGGCAAATAGAAAAATGAGGAGAAAAGGGATGAAGCGCTTCATTTGGAATACCTCTAAAATTATTAATGGATAATTAAGGCAGGTTTAGCGGATATTACATTATAACGGATTTTACTCAATTTGTCAAGTTTATTCCAATACCAATTAAATAAAATGCAAATGCCTGGGGCGAGTCGACAGCACACGCAGAGAATACAGAGTTATTCTCAGACAACTCAGCAGTCTCTTATCGATTTTAAGATATTTCTTGAATTTTGCAATGTTCATTACGATAATTATTGATTATGTGGGGAATTTTTCTTAAATATAGTTATTGACAATTATTGCTCCTACATCGATAAAGAATTGTCGATATTACTATAGTGTGCAGTTGGATATCTCAAATTGTCATTTGTCACTTGTCACTCGGCGCCTGTATATTGAACAGATGAATAATGGCAATTTCAACTGCCCTTAAAGTCGGAGACACCTTTTCCGAGCGAAGTCACTGACTGTGCGTAGTCTCTTGTTTCACCACGAAGGCGTGAAGAGTATAAAATTACATAAAGATTTTTTTGTTTTCTTTTAGACAGTCATTCGTGTTCATTCGTGTTCATTCGTGGTTAATTATATGAATCGTAATTCCTGTTTTTAGATTATACGATATTGGTTATGAGGGATATTTACATAGAATTGGCGGAAATCCGGCGGGGGAACATACCGGCGGCGCTGGTCACGGTGGTGGGGGTTAAAGGTTCTGTCCCCCGGCATTTGGGGGCGAAGATGATAGTCAAGGCTGACGGTTCAATCATAGGCAGTGTGGGCGGGGCGGAGGTAGAATTAAAGGCGGTGCAGGAAGCGTTATCCGCCATCAAGGACGGTGAATCGCGCAAGATAACTTATGTCTTAAATGAAGAAGATGTGAGTAATTCGGACGATAAGGAGAAGACGAAAATGATTTGCGGGGGTGAGATGGAGTTATTCATCGAACCTTTGACCGTTTCGCCGACGCTTTATTTGTTCGGGGCGGGGCATGTAGGGAAGCCGACGGCACATTTAGCGGCGATGTGCGGGTTCAGGGTGAGGGTTTTCGATAATCGTTCCGATATGGCGGCCAAAGAGCGCTTTCCGGAAGCGGAGGAAATCAATGTGGGTAATATGACTGAAGCCGCTGGGGAATTGGAAGCGGCGGCTGACAGTTTTGCGGTTATAGTCACTTCCAGCCATGAAAGCGATTACCGGGTTCTGGAGAATCTTATAGCTAAGCCATTCACATATATTGGGGTGATTTGTTCTCGCCGGAAGTGGAAGCTGTTCAGGCGGCGGCTAATGGAGGCGGGCTTCGAGGAGGAAGTTATCGACCGTGTGCATGCGCCGATAGGGCTGGATATAGGGTCTGAAACCCCTGAAGAAATTGCTGTAAGTATAGCTGCTGAATTGATAAAGGTGAAGCATTGAAAAAGCTGCGAGATGCGAGTTAGGGCCTCAACTGCTGAGAGTTGATAGCGCGCTATAACATAGGAAAATGGATTGATATCGGGTTCAGCCCATATTACAACTTGTTTCAAGGAAAGAAACCGTGAGAAGGACTATTAGTTATTTAACAGTAGGATTGATGTTAATCTGTATCGGCTGTGTTTCATCCCCGCAATATCAAAGGGGGAAGAAGTCGTTTTTCAGGTGGCAGACGGGGGAAGGGTATGTTTTAGAATCGACGGTGGGCATAGCTTCATATTATGATAAGGGTTTCGCGGGCAAACCGACAGCTTCGGGGGAAATTTTCAATCCTAACGCAATGACCGCCGCTCATAAAACCTATTCATTCGGGACGAAGGTGAGAGTAGTGAACTTGAAGAATAACAAGACAGTGGTAGTGCGCATCAACGATCGGGGTCCTTTTGTGAAGGGGCGGATAATCGACCTTTCGCGAGGGGCGGCGGAGAAAATCGGAATGGTGAACGATGGTGTAACCCGGGTGAGAATCGAAGTATTAGAATGGGGAGAAGAGAAATGAGTCAATTAACTCATCGAGTCGGAGTAGCTTTGTGGGGTATACCGCTTTTAGTCATCGTGGTATTAATTGGAGGCGGTCTTTTTGCGCTGTTTTTAGCGGTGGTATGCTGTTTGGCGGCGAACGAATTTTACCGTTTATCGGAGTCAAGCGGAGCGGCTGTCAGTATAGGGATAGTATGCGCTGGGTTATTGCCGCTGGTGATGCATTTCAGACCGGATTGGTCGCTGTATTTTCTCGCGCTGGGAATATTGGTAATCGCATTGACGCTTCCTTCGCACCGTCTGGAGAATCTATTGGGGAGGTTCAGTAGTGCGGCTGGGGGCATAGTTTATCCCTCGCTTTTGTTATCTTTCTTAGTTCTAATCCGCGATGGGGCTTGGGAGAAGCACTATTACGGCGGGATGGTTCTAATCTATATCTTAACCGCAATATGGATATGCGACACGGCGGCATATTTCGGAGGTAGAGCGTTTGGCAAGCGGAAATTAGCGCCGGTGGTTAGTCCCAACAAAACTTGGGAAGGAGCGATTTTCGGAATTATTGGCGCGCTTTTTTGGGCGGTGATTGCGGGTCAGGTTTTGAAGCCGGTGTTGACGGTTCCTCAATGCGTCATCGGAGCTTTGATTGTGGGAACGGTGGGGCAGTTGGGGGATTTGGCGGAATCGGCTTTGAAGCGATCGGCGGGGGTGAAGGATACCGGAAATATACTCGGTCCGCATGGGGGAGTTTTAGACCGGTTCGATAGTCTGGCGGCGGTGGCACCGGTGTTCTTCTTCTATTTCAAGGCGCTGGGAATGGTATGATTGATATTTGATATTTGTGTCATTTGTCATTGGTCATTTGTCATTGGTTTAGGATATAAATGCCAAGTGCCAAGTGCCAAGTATCAAGTGCCAAGTGCCAAGTATCAAGTGCCAAGTATC
>JABMRZ010000163.1 GCA_013202315.1 Candidatus Tariuqbacter arcticus
AAAGAACTATAATGTTACAAATCGAAATGCCTTATTGTTTTCAATTTTGCATTTTTAATTCTTAAATTTAAAATATATTTGGCTAGGGTTTAGTTGAATTTTCGATGGGTTAAGAACCGATCCTACCACTCAGAACTCTGCTGTTTTCGGCTATCCACTCGCCGTATTCGATGACGGTTTGGGGATAAATCATGCTGACATCTTTGATTTTCCCCATTTTGGTAGTGGAAAGTTCAAACACAGGGGTTACTACCGCTATGCTCATCGGCAGTCCAGCCGATTGGATTCGCCGGTTTATCTCTTCCGACAATGCGGAATCGAACGGTGTTCCGTAGTCTTCCACCAAATCGGCGAAAGCCGCAGAATCGCGGTCAGCTTGAATTCGAGCCAATTCACTCGTGATTTCACTTAGCGTGAGGTGCATTTCATTGGTATCGTTGAGGATGAAAAAATTGCGTCCGTTGAGCAAAGTCCGGAATACGCACCCGGAGTTCATCAGATAGCGGAGGATGATTCTGGAAGTTAGGCGCTCCGGTTCGCAATCTCCAAAATGGATTTCATCCTGGACAGCATCATTTAGCAGGGCATTTCTGAGGTACCATTGATAACAGGCACGGACTTCATCAGTTCCCGAAACGAAGCCGAAATCTATCATTTCAGAAGAACCGATGCACCACAGGGTAATTGAGGCGGCGAAGCATTCTTCGAGCGCGGGATGGATATTATCGGATTTATCCGGGTCGGAGGAAGTTGTCTTACAGAGCATTCTGCCGAGGGTTTCCTTCACGCAGACGAAGAGTCTTTCCGCTTTAGAACAGTAGCTGCGCGCCAGCGATTTTTCTCCTTCGGTGCCGGCGAGGAGCAGGTTACGCTTGAGTTTCAGTTCACTTCGGGCTTCCCGGACATTAGTGAAAATCACTGTTTTGCGCTTACCACTTTGGGGAGCTGCAATAGTTACAACCGATGGGGTCAAATATCCGGCGTCACCGGAGGCGGTGGCCAGTTGACCGGCGCATACCGACAGTTGGTGCAGTTCATCATAGGTCAATTCATCAGTCCGGGGGGCTCCGGCAAGGAGAAGCGGCGCTTTTTCCATCAGCCGGCGTATGAATTCGTTTTCAGCTTCATCCCGGATAAAGACTATTCCACGATAACTCCCCTTTTTATTTTTAGGGTCAGAACCGGCTGGATAGAATCCCAGCAGCCAGTCAACCTTTGAATCTCTGTTCACCCAGCGTTCGGTATATTCTTCGAGGAAAGACGGTTCGCCGGTTTCAAAATACCGGGCTAACAGTTTAATGAGGCTAATATTTTCGGAGTTGGAATATTCCATCGATAGGCGGAGGTTGTCGGTCAACCGGGTTAGTTCTTCCGCGTAGAGCCCGGGCGGGAGGGTATCGTTTCCGGCGCGACAGACTTTTTCAGTCCATCCTTCTTCGGTCTTTACCGGGGGTGAATTAGGGGAATATTTTTGGGGATAGAGGCTGGTTTGGAGATTGGAATCATCCGAAGCGGGTTCAAATTCCGGGTCGAAGATCATCGGTTCCAATTCATCGAAGATGGGCTGAATGACCTTGTGCATCCTGAAGCCGACTTCAGCTCCGTTGGAAAGGGCGACGACGGTCGCTTCCTGCAATCCCATACGGTCAATCAGGGGGATTATTTTTTCGCCGGTTCGGCGATTGTAAAAGCCGTGATTACACCAGTACAATGCGGCGTATTCTTCAGTTCCTTGAATCAGTCGGGTTTTGATTCCTTCCGAATGGGCGATGACTCCGTCCAAAATCAGTTTGACTCTATACGCCTGGGGGTGAATCTGCTTATAAATGATGGGGTCGCCGCTCACCGCCGCTTTGCTTAGGAAATAGAGCAGGATCTTTTCTTCATAATTCAGGTTATCGAAGGCATCGGCGCTACATAGGACACAAGCCTGATCCCGCATCTGTTTCTGGCGGAATTCAGCCGTTATTGGCGTTTTATCTCCGCATCCCATTGATAAAAATGCGATGAAGCAGATTGTTCCCGCCGCTGTGAGATGAAATCGTTTATTTTTCATTGGAAACCAGCCTGATCAAGTTTTTTCATAGATGCTTCAAGCAATTCTTCCATAATCGAACCATCATCGGGGTATAGTGATATACCTATTTTGAATTGCCCCCACTTACGAGCGATGGAAATATCTTTCAATCTGCTGCCGATGACCGGGACGATATCCTTATCGGTTTGGAAGGGAAGGGCGAGGAAGAATTTATTCCGGTCGAGTTTATATATCAAATCATATTCTCTAGTTTCTTTTTTGATGCTTTCTTCCGGCAGAACGCTTTGGAGGCTTGTTTGGATTTTCCGGGGGGATTGTTGGGTGAATTCCAGAATGATCAAGCCGACTTTATATTGAAATCTTTCCGCTCGTTTGATTTCCGTTTTCAGGCGCTTCATAATTTCATCCATTTCCATCGGAACCTGCTTGCGCGAACGGATTATCATCAGTTCGCGCCCGACCGCGACCGCCAACACCAAGATGACGGCGAATATGTAAGGAGCAGCGATCAATTTTTTGAAAATAGGATTTAGGGTTTAGGATTTAGGATTTAGGATTTAGGATTAAGGATTTAGGGTTTAGGATTTAGGATGTAGGATTTAGGGTTTAGGATTTAGGATTTAGGG
>JABMRZ010000014.1 GCA_013202315.1 Candidatus Tariuqbacter arcticus
AATAATTTAAAACTTAAAATTAAAACTCAACACTTCTTCGATCTTTGCTCGAAGAAGTGTTGCTGATTTTTTTAATTTAGCAGATTCAACTTAATAGCATGATTCCTGAGCCATCATCATTTCCTATAAGACTGAAGCAGCAACTTTCTCATGGATTGCCGGGAATGTCGTCACAGGCGAAGATGGTGCCAGCCACTAGGCGAAAAGAAATACTAAACACTAAAGGGTATCTAAACGGAAGAAAAGCCGCTGTTTTAATTTGTTTTTATCCTGATCATCATCAGAACATTCAATTGGTTTTGATCAAACGCAATGTTTATGACGGGGTCCACAGCGGACAAATATCATTCCCGGGTGGAAAGCATGAGCAGGAAGACACAGACCTGGTACAAACGGCCTTAAGGGAAGCGATGGAAGAAACCGGTATTGACAGGCATAAGGTGCAGGTCATAGGTAAGCTGAGCAGCATTTATATCCCACCCAGCAATTATTTCGTACAGCCTGTTCTTGGCTGGCTGAGTACCGAGCCTGAATTTGTTCCGGAAGTTGCAGAAGTCTCGGAGATCCTGAGGATTCCTTTATCTGAGTTTTCCAATCCCGGAAATATGCAGGAAAAAGAAATTATTCATAGAAACTCACAAAAGATGATGGTTCCCTGCTATTACATACAGGGACATATCATTTGGGGAGCTACGGCGATGATGCTCAGTGAGATGATAGACATTTTAAGTTTTGAGTTTTGAGTTTTGAATTAACTTAAAACTCAAAACTCAAAACTCAAAACTTAAAACTAATACGACTGATACTTGGCACTTGTTACTTGGTACTTAAATCCACACTCCGGCGATACTCCCGCCGCAATTTTTGCATCTGCCGCCGACGATATTAACCGCCCGGATAGTGTATCCTATCCGGTCGACAACGACTTCATTGCATTGAGGGCAGTAGGTCTTTTCCGCCTCATTGCCGGGGACATTGCCGATGTAGACATAATTGAGCCCCTCCCCACGGCAGATGTCATGGCATTTCCGCAAGGTCGAAACCGGCGTAGGCGATATATTCTTCACCAAATATTGCGGGTGATAGCGGGAGAAGTGCACCGGGGTTTCAGTATCGAGGTCGGATTTTATCCACTGCGCCATTTCTCTTATTTCACCCGGGTCGTCATTTTTAGTGGGAATAACTAAATATACGATTTCAGTCCACATCCCCATTTTCTTTATCAATTCGAGTATATCCAGTACCGGCTGAAGTTCGCCGGTGACCATTTCATCGTAGAATTTCTGGGTGAACGCCTTCAAATCGACTTTGACCGCATCCAAAACTCCGCATAAATCTATCATCGGCTGTGGGTTGATATAGCCGTTGGTAATCATTACAGAACGCACCCCGCGCTGCCGCCCCAATTTCGCCGTGTCATACATATATTCGGTGAAGACCACCGGTTCGGTGTAAGTGTAAGCGATGGAAGATGAACCGTATCGTTTTGCATTGTTGACTATCACTTCAGGCGGAGCGTCATAGCTGGGGACTTGTCCGGGTCCGACCTGTGAAATTTCCCAATTCTGGCAGAACTTGCAGTTCACATTGCATCCTACTGTGGCGATTGAAAATGCCATCGTGCCCGGTAAAAAATGGAACAGCGGTTTCTTTTCGATGGGATCATTGTGCAAAGTCACCGGATTGCCATAGACTAAGGTGTAATAAACCCCATCTCGATTGGTGCGGACTCCGCAATAACCCGTTTCCAAATTATCGATGACGCATTCCCGCGGGCAGAGAGTGCATTTCACGCGTTTGAAGGGGAGTTTTTCATAGTATCGCGCCTCCACCCAGCTCGCTTCATCCTCATCGTTCCCGGCAGCGCCTTTTGCTGTCGATAATACGCAGGCTGAGTTGCAGCCCGCCAACAGCAGGGTTCCGCCGACTTTTTTCAGGAAGGTTCTTCTGCGCATTTTTTGTGTTCGTATCTGGTTTTAGTAATCCTATGGGTAGGGGTTTAAGGGTTTAAAATTTTAAACCCCTACAATTATTGCAACTTGAATACCGGCCTTACCTCGCCAACGATGACCCCGGCGTGATTTATAATCTTATGGTGATGTATTTTTGTTAATTTCACTATCGTCTCATCACTTAATACTCCCAATTGGCGCAATGTTTCAATGACGGCCGGGTCTCGTCCGCGCTGGCTGCCGTCATCGAGTTTGACAGCTATGCCGAAGCCTCTGTCGTTTTCTTTATACGCCGCCAAGTAAAATCCTTCAGCGCCGGCTTTAGCGATTAATTCGCCATTGGCGGCTTGCATTATTGCGGTGCAGATTCGTTCCCTTCCCGCTGCCATATAAGGATTTTCCACCATTGCTCGGAATATTGACTTGCAGGCTCGGCAGATATTCTCATCCAAGCCTTGCGGGCGCGCCAGTTTCGCCCCAGCCAGCGCGGCGTTGTATAGAGGCATCGCATGAACGGGGACATTACATCCGTCGATGCCCAATATAATATCTCCCGGCTTCAGACCGGATAATTCCGCAATTGCGCTGACGATTCCCCTCTGCCAGGGGTGATCGGGATCGCTATAATCTTCCAAAGAGTATCCCCGAAAAACACATCCCGCCAACATAGCGGCGTGCTTAGCGCTGCAGTTGTTGTGGAGTTGGCTGTAGGCTTCGCCCTTAGTTTTGATAGTTCTGCGGGTTTCAGCATCCAAGGGAGGGTGAACCCCGCATTTGAGATGTTTTTCGGTCAAGCCGATTTTGCGGAGGATAGATTCGACGGCGTCGGTATGAGTCTTTTCACCGCTGTGACTGCCGCACATCAAGGCGATTTCGGACAGGGTGAAGCCGAATTCTTCGGCGGCGCCGCAAGTAATCAAGGGGATAACCTGCATTGGCTTGGCGGATGAACGGAGGAAAACCACCATTTCCGTATCACCTGCTGAAGCTAATAGTCCCCCTCGATTATCGACCACCGCCACCGCGCCGCGATGAAAAGATTCCACCATTCCGCCGCGGGTAATTTCCACCAATATTGGATTGGTATCAACCATCGATCAAATCGATGTTTTCGCGTTGATAATTCCCCAGCCCCAATTCTTCGGCGGTGACTAAATAGACAGGATAGCGGCTGGCTTCCGACAGCGAGGGGATCCCCTTTTCAGACCTGAGGGATTCAATGATGTCCAATCCGATTCGGTCCAAGGCGACTGGGTCAGCGCCCGCGATTAAACCTCCAAAGTTCCATTGCCACTGGGGCTGAGGGGGAGGCCCCCCTTCATATTGCCCCGCGATGCCGTCGATGACGGTCAACACCGTTTTATCTTTGATGAGGGGGTGGGAATATAAATCCGCCACATAGGGGTCGCCATTGTTATGGTGATATTTGTAAGGGTTATGGATGGCGCCGAAGAAATTTTTCAGGGATAGAGTTACCCCCACGATGCCGTGATCCTTCAAGACCGGGAGGTTGATGATTTTTTCGCACCGTTCCACAATCTTGCCGATGAAGCTGCCAATGGAACGGTGTATTATGAGTTCACGGCTGAAGCCGCTGGAATCCACGCCATAAACTTTCACTCCCTTTAAGGAATTAAGTTGATAGCCTCCGCGGATCAAGTCTATGTCCGCACGATCCCAAATGGTGATATTGTCTTCATTGACCCCGATTTTCTTTAGCCATTCCACCATTCCCCAGGCGATCTGGGTATGGGTGGACATATTCCTGCCGGAAAGGCAGTTGACTTTGACAGCGATCTTGTCATTGGGATCGAACATTTCGCGCAATCCCTGGCGCGGGTCTTGAGTGTTAAAGAAAACTTGCAGCGTTTTGGTTAGAAGCTGTTCAATCCTTTGAGGATTCGCCTTTTCGCCCAAAGTGAACCATTCCGGCCGCCTGCACTGCGCCACGCGGGAATTACTGCGGCTGGTTCGCCTGGATTTTCCACCATTTTCGGATTTCTCAGAGGATTCTCCGCAATTGGTCAAGCACAGCATAGCGCCGGCGGCGGCGAGTCCTGAAGATTTGATGAATTTTCGTCTGAGAATTTTTTCCATAACTTTACAATTTGCATATTTTGATTAAAAAAGTCAATAATCGCTCGGTTTTTATAATTTTAATACTATCGAAGTTCTTGAAAACTTCACGAAAAGGTGTCACCCTGATCGCAGTGAAGGGACTCTATATTTATTAAGTGTATAATAAACAGGAGATTCTTTACTTCGTTCAGAATGACAATATTGTTAAGTAATGACTTTTGCAAGAGCTTCTAT
>JABMRZ010000164.1 GCA_013202315.1 Candidatus Tariuqbacter arcticus
ACTTGATACTTGGCACTTGATACTTGGCATTTGATACTTTCATACTTTCACACTTTCATACTTATCAAAACACCAAAAACACAACCGTCACCCGCCTATTCCTAACCCGCCCCTCCTCTGTATCATTTGAAGCTACCGGCTGTGTCTCAGCGTAGCCCATTGCGCGCAAACGCTCTGCCGGAATTCCTTGCCGGATGAAATACCGCACCAAACTCGAAGATCGAGCAGATGATAACTCCCAATTCGATGGATAATACTGCTGTAAAGAAGCGGAAATCGGAACATTATCCGTGTGACCCTCCACCGCAATATTATATGGAGTTTCCAAAATCATATTCTTCATTTGTTCGAGAATCACAAGCCCGGAACTCAACAACCCTGCGCTCCCCGAAGAGAAAAACACTTTCCCTTTAGCCGAAACCGCCACTCCCCTTGGAGTAATATTCACCTCCATTATATCTTCCAATTCCTCTTTCCTGATGAATTCTTCGACATCATTCACCAACTGTTCTATCGTAACCTGTTCCTTCATCGACTTATCCATCGCAGTGTTCATCGATTGAGAAACCATCTCGAGCTTTATCGGATCGATTTTAGAAACCGCCAGCAAAATGACGAAAAAAGCTAACATTAAGGTTATCATATCGCTGTAGGTTAACAGCCAAGAGTCAGGACTCTCCTTCTCCCGCTTATCGGTATTATGCCGCATTTTTCACCTCAATCTCCCGCTCGATGCACCATCGCA
The DNA here is from genome assembly GCA_013202315.1 of Candidatus Tariuqbacter arcticus. GTDB lineage: Bacteria > Electryoneota > Tariuqbacteria > Tariuqbacterales > Tariuqbacteraceae > Tariuqbacter > Tariuqbacter arcticus. The sequence goes on from JABMRZ010000164.1 coordinate 746, forward strand.
GTTCGAGTGTGCGGCGGCACATAAGCGTTCAAATAGTCTTCTACCTTCTGTGGATGCCACTCCTTCTGAATCATTATCACGCTGTCGGTTATCATATTCATCAATAGAACCGCCTCCTCTGTCTTCCGCTCTAATTTTAAAGCAATAGGCTTGAATACCAAATTCGCCAATATCAAACCGTAGAAAGTGGTCACTAACGCCAAAGCCATATTTGGTCCCAGCATACTCAGGTTTTCAGGGCTCATATTCAACAACATAGCGATTAAACCTATCAAAGTACCCACCATCCCAAAAGCCGGCGCAAATGCTGCCATAGTGCGGAATATCTGCGCTTCTGAAAGTTCCCGAACCTCTCGATAGTGAATCCGGCTCTCCAGCATCTCCTTAATTTCCTCCGATGAATAACCGTCCACCAGCATCTGTATCCCATCCCTCAAGAATAGATTCTTGATGCGGGGAAGTTCCGCTTCCAAATTCAGCATACCGCTGCGCGCCCTAGTCGAAAAATTCACTATTAAGCGAATATAACGGTCTAATCTGGGCTCTTCCCGGCGGAACACTACGAAAAACACCCAAAATACCCTCACCACATCCTTCAACGGATAGCTGATTAAAGTCGCCCCGAATATACCACCTAAAACAATCATCGCACCATATGGATTAATGAAAATGTCGGTGGTGCCGGCTCCGATTATTATAGCGCCGATTAAAAGCGTGAAGCTTAATAATATCCCAAAAACAGTTGTTATGTTCATAGTGTGATTAAAAGTCCCGTAATATAATATGAATTAACTGTCTGCTCAACCTACACAAGGCTATTAATTGGTGTAATTTATGGTCTACACTATACTTTACATCATCGCCCGGAATGTCATTCCCGCGGAACACATCCTCGAATTCGATGGGAAGTTGGAACCCATATTGCCTTTTTTTATCCGACCACCAATTATCTTGAATCTGTTAACCCAACACTTGAAACTTGACACTTATACACCTTCCAACTTGATACTCAGCACTTGATACTTGATACTATCTTAATATGGGCAGTTTTATTATGAATTCAGCCCCCTTGCCAGCTTCACTGAAAACGCCTACCCTGCCGCCATGCAATTCGACTACCCGCCGAACCATCGCCAATCCTAAACCGGTGCCCTTGGTATTGGTGGTGAAAAAAGGATTGAATACCTTATCCTGAACCTCATTTTCAATACCAACACCGGTATCCTTAACAGTAAGTGTCATCTGGTTCTGAAGCATCTGCCAGGACAAATCCACCTTCAACTCTCCGCCATCCGGCATCGCCTGAATTGAATTCTTCAACAAATTCAACAACATCCGCTTAAATAAATCCACATCGATACTGACCTTAATATCTTCAACAGGGTGCTTATATTCAACCGTTATCTCCAGACTATCAACTTCCACATCGATCAGGGAAATAGTGTCCTGAATGACTCCCTTCACTTCAGCCATCCGGAAATTAGACTCCATCTTCCGCGTATACATCAACACATCCGATGTGAGCTTGTGAAGTTCATTGATGCCTTCGATAATCCGCCGTACCAGCTTCTGCTTGACATCATCCCCTTCCAAATCCCTGGCCAATAAAGTGGCGAAACCACCGATACCGCCCAAAGGATTGCGAATTTCATGCGCGATATTAGCCGCCATCTCCCCCAATTCAACTAAAGTCTGATTGCGCCGGACTTCCTCTTGCAGCTTCCTTATCTCCGTCAAATCCTCGAATATCTCCACCGCCCCCAAAAGTTCCTCCCGCTCATCCAGCACCACCGAAGTGGAAAATACAATCGGTTTAGTTGTTCCCGCCGGGATTTGAACCATCCTTTCACGCTTATAAACCGCCTTCTCGGTCATCAATGTATTTAATAATGAATGCTCTGGCTTTTCAGACTCTCCGAAAACTTTATGATAATGTTGGCCCAAAGCGTCTTCAGGGTTATAACCGGTGATTTCGCCCGCCATCTTATTGAAAACAATGATTTTACCTTTACCATCAATAACCACCACTCCCGAAGACATATTCTCCAATATCTCGCTTAAAAAATTCTTCACCCTTGTGGCTTCAGCCACACTGCCGGTTAACAGCCGATTCTTCTCCTCAAGTTCGGCGCGCAGGACATCTATCTTCGCTTCCAATCTGCGATATGCTTGATTGAGTGCGGTCGTCGTTTTATCGAAATACTTGAACGCATCGATCAAATCCAAAATCTCATCATCGCTGGAGGGTGGATTCTTTTTTGTCCGGGGCATATTCTTTCGCCATTTTAACCTGAAAATAACCGGGACGCAAGTCCGCGAGCC
>JABMRZ010000165.1 GCA_013202315.1 Candidatus Tariuqbacter arcticus
AACGGAAGGTGGGTTAAGAACCCACCCTACGACTCTTTCCCACGCTCCCGCGTGGGAATGCATATAACCTATTGAAATGTTTAGAGATAGTCTAATTATGAGATATGGACTCTTACAACGAATGAGTAAGAATTCAATATCAGACATTTACCACCCCCGCCTCCGGCGCCTTCGCCCCCTGCCCCTTCCGCATCCCGGCATATTGAATCTGGGATCGGTCAATCTGTCTTCCTGAACCGCCTTCAGAAGTTCTTCCACCCTCCCGCAGCACCAGGGCTGCACGGTAACATCATTCGCTTCCAGCATCGAATTAAGCGCATTCGACACCGCTCCGCAGATTATGCGGTCGATTCCTTCGTTCAACAGGCATTTCACTTTATCCGGCAGGGAGACCGGTGGCAGGTTGATGGTGCGGCGTTCGATTTCCACTCCATCTCGGAATTCCACGATGAGGAACCCTCTGGCTTCATCGAGCACCGGCGAAATCCGGTTCTCCCACAAAGGCAGGGCGATTTTCATGATTGAATTACTCCCAGCTATCCGTAGAGTATCAAATGCAACAAATATGCCGACCGTATTATTCACTTATATTCGCTGAATAGGTTTTATACCGTTTCATAATTGCAACCATTATCTAATTCATAGTAGCGTTATTAATACTATTATCACTAATAACCCTCATCCCATATCAAATATCCTATCTGTTCGTTCTCCCGTTCACTGCCGGCAACACTATCCCATACCTTTTAATTTTCCTGAACAAAGTGGTCTTGTGCATTCCCAATTCTTGGGCGGTTTTCAAGCGGTTCCAATTGTTGCGCCGGAGTGCGGATTCGATGAACTGCGCTTCCACATCTTCCAGGGTTTCCGCCGTTTGAACACCGGGTTGGACATCGCTTCCCCGCAGGTTATCGGGCAGGTGTTCAACGGAAATCAATCTTCCCGGACAAAGCACAAAACCGTGTTCGATGATGTTTTCCAGTTCCCGCACATTACCGGGATAATCATGATTCATCAGGGCACTCATAACTTCCGGGGCGATATCGGCGATATCCCTGCCCTGCAGTTTATTGAACTTACCGATGAAATGTTCCACCAACAGCGGAATATCTTCCTTCCGTTCCCGCAGGGGGGGGATTATAATGTTTATCACATTGATTCGGTAGAAGAGGTCGTCGCGGAATTTCCCCGATTTAACCAGCTCTTCCAAATTGCGGTTGGAGGCGGTTATTATCCGCACATCGGCTTTTTTAGTTTCGATTCCGCCCAAAGGCTCATAGGTTCTATCCTGCAATACCCGTAACAACTTCACTTGCAGGGCGGGGGAAATGTCTCCGATTTCGTCCAGGAAGACGGCGCCTCCTTCCGCCAGGGCGAACCTTCCCGGTTTATCGCGTTTGGCATCAGTGAACGCCCCTGCTTTGTATCCGAACAGTTCCGATTCCAGCAGGCTGTCCGGCAGCGCCCCGCAATTGACGGTCACCATAGGTTTATTCCTGCGGGGGCTGAGGCTGTGAATCGCCCGGGCTAACAATTCCTTGCCGGTGCCGCTTTCGCCTTGCAGCAGAACGGTGCTGTCGCTGTCGGCGATGGTGGGCAGGATGGCGAATATGCGCCGGAATTTAGGGCTCTTGCTGATTATATCTTCGAATGTGTAGCGGTTTTCCAATTCTTTCTGTAATTGTTCCACCCGGCTCAAATCGCGGAAAGTTTCCACTCCGCCGATGATTCGCCCTCTCTTATCCTTGAGGGGGGCGGTGGAAATGGTAATGGGCACCCTTTCGCCGCGGGAATTAATGATATAAACCGCCTTGTTGACAATCGGTTCGACGCTTGACATCGTCTTTCGCAAAGCGCAGCCGGTTTCGCAGATATTGGTCCGGAACACATCGTAGCAGTGTCGTCCCACCGCCTCTTCACGGGGGACTCCGGTGATTTTTTCAGCGGCATAGTTGAAGGAAGTAATCAGCCAATCCTTATCTACTGTAAAAACGCCGTCGGTGATGCTGTCCAAGATAGCGGTGAGTATGTCCGGTTCTCTCATTTTTACCTTTATAAATAGGCTGTAGGCTGTAGGCTGTGGGTTTTGGGCTTTACCCTGAAAAAAGCTGTCAGCTGCCAGATGCTAGCTATCAGCTAAAAGATAAAATTGAAAGAATCACTGATGATAAAT
>JABMRZ010000166.1 GCA_013202315.1 Candidatus Tariuqbacter arcticus
CTCATGCACCTATCGCGCACAACTTTGAATGAAAATTGGGTATGGATTCCGGCTAAAAGCATGCGGGAATGACATGCGGGAGGGGGGAATCCGTCAGTCGGTGGACTAAAGGCCACAGCCTATAGCCTACAGCCTATTTTCAGGGTAAATACAGAAAAATTAGACGGATTAATTATGGACTATCTTGAAGGGAATCTTTCGGTTTTAAGGGAATCTAATCCGGGATTGGCTGATACAATTCGAGACACAGAACTAACCTCGGATTATCAAATTTTCACCGCGAAAAACGGTTTACCGACGATTAAAGTGCGCGGAATATCCCTGCACAGCGGTTATGACCCGGTTAAAGAAGCCGATCGACTGGCTGAAAATATTCAGGTTGATAAGGGGAGTCCGGTTTTATTGAAGGGGTTCGGGCTGGGTTATGCGGCTGAAGCATTAATACGGAAGGGGCATAGACTGATAATCGCGGAAGCCGATGTTATTATCCTGAGGGCGGCGTTTTCCAGCCGGGATTTAACCGATTTACTAAATGAAATCCAGATATTTGCGGGAGAAGAGCCGAGCCGGTTCGATGAATTCCTGAGAGAAAGAGGATTGAATGAGGGATTGACGGAGCTGAATCACAATCCCTCGGTGAAATTGAATAGTGAATTCTATAAGAAGCTGAGCGGGATTGAGATTCCCACACCATTTGTTGAGCGGGTTTCGGTTTCCCAGGGACAGAAGGATTCGGCCAAACCAGGGCGAGCGGTTCCAGTTCCGAAGGGGCTGAAGATACTTTTGCCAAGTCCGCTTTATGGGGGTTCGCTGCCAATTGCGGGTTATTGCAGGCGGGCGCTGGAGGATTTGGGGCATAAAGTAGAATATTTCGATTCCAGCTTTTATTATCCGGCTTATAAATCGGTGGAAGATATTACCGCTAATGAAGACCATCGAAGCCAGTTGAAATCGCTCTATACTATGTTCGTTTCCGAATTGGTTCTGGCGAAGGCGGCGGAGTGGAAGCCGGATTTGGTGTTCGGAATAGCGCAGTCTCCTTTCACGACTAACACATTGGCGCAATTCAAACAGTTGAAGATTCCGATCGCTTTTTGGTTTATGGAGGATTTCCGGCTTTTCACATATTGGAAGACATTTGCACCGCTGTATGATTATTTTTTCGTGATTCAAAGGGGGGAGTTTTCGGAGAAGTTGAGCCAGCTGGGGATCAGGAATTATCATTACTTGCCGCTGGCGGCGGATCCGGATTTTCACAAGCCGGTGGAATTGACGCCCGAAGAGAAGGCTGAATATTCCAGCACATTCTCTTTTGTGGGGGCGGGGTATTATAATCGGGCGCAGTTTTTCCTGCAGTTGCTGAACGAAGATTTCAAGATATGGGGGAGCGATTGGAATCCTTTATCGCCGCTGGGCAGGGTTTTACAGAGGAAGGGGGAGCGCATTTCCCCGGAAGACTGCGTCAAAATATTCAATGCGGCAACTATCAATATCAATCTGCATTCATCGTCTTACCATAACGGAATAAATCCGAATGGTGATTTCGTGAACCCGAGGACCTTTGAAATAGCGGCTTGCGGGGGATTTCAGGCGGTCGATCCGCGAAGCGAACTGGGGGAACTTTTTGAGGTCGGCAGGGAAATTATCACCTTCAGCAATGTGGGCGAACTGCGCCGGAAGAAGGATTACTATATGGAACATCCTGACGAACGGGAAGAGATTGCTAAGGCGGGCAGACAGCGGGCGCTGGCGGAACACACATATCGGCATCGAATGCAGGAAATGCTGGAAGTAGTGGTCGCTGGTGAGCCGGTTCTGCAGAGGCGGGATGAGAATCCAAATATTGCAAGGAATTTAGCGCAAGCTGCCGGTGATGACGCCGAATTAAAGAACTTATTCGGACAATTCGACCAGGATGAAGAACTCACCATCGATAAAATTGCTAAATATATTCGGAGCGGGAAAGGGGAATTGACTCAAACCGAAGGAGTGTTGCTGTTAATGAAGGAGTTCTATGATTGGGCGCGGGAGAAGAAGGTGGTCTGAAAAAGAGTTAGAATGTATAAGGCTGAAAGTTTGAAAGTGAAAAAGATACTCATAGTGAATTTGACGAGGATGGGGGATCTGCTTCAGACGACTCCCTTAATCGCCGGTCTGAAGAAGAAATATCCCGATTCTCAATTATCTTTAGCGGTGATTGACGATTTTCGGGGAATATGCAGCGGTTTCTCCGGGGTAGATAGATTGCTATCGGTGGATGTCAATTATTTCGTTCCTCGGTTAATGGACTCGAAATATTCGTTGGAGGAAAATTATACCTATTTGCAGAAGCTAATGAGGCGGGTGGGGACCGATTATGATATGGTGATTAATTTATCGCATACGCGGGTATCGGCGGTGTTTTCCCGCTTGACGGAATGTGAGGATGTGCGGGGGATGACTTTGACCCGTGAAGGAGCGTTGGTGGTGCGGCATCCATGGCTGAATTATTTCTTCTATGTGTCTCAAAAACGGCTGTTTAATACCTTTAATTTGGTAGATATGTATAATCTAACCGGTGAGATTAAGCTTTCAGAGCGCAGTTTGTATTACCGGGTTCCGGCGGAAGCTGCGGATTCCCCCGATGAATTCTTGAAGGGATATTCGGGCAAGTTCATCGGTTTTCAATTGGGGACCGCGACCGGGGACAGGCGGTGGGATCCCGAATATTTCGGAGAATTGGCTAATATCATCCGGGAACGATTGGGGTGGAACATCATCGTTTTCGGCAGCCGGAATGAAAGGGAGTTGTTGAACCGGATGCGGGAGGTTTACAAAGGAGCTATAATCGACGCAATCGGCAAAACCAGTATGCAGCAGTTGGGGGCGTTGATTCAGCGGTGCGAATTATTGGTGAGCAATGATACGGGGACGATGCATCTGGCGGCGGCGGTGGGGACGGGGATTGTCGCAATCTTTTTGGGAGAAGCGCACGCCGGCGATACCGGTCCTTATACTGAAAAGGCAATAATCCTTGAAGCGAATATCTCCTGCGCGCCGTGCAGCTATCATACGACTTGTATGGATCATATCTGTCATCGTTATGTGACGCCGGAAGATGTATTTTGGGCGGTGGAAAATTTCGATGAGTTGACCGGGGGTGAAATCGAGCAATTCGAAGATTCCGAAAGGTTTGCAAGGGTGAGGTTATCACGGCAGACTTTTGAGGAGGACGGTTTCATCTATCTCGTGCCTTTGATAAAGAGACCGCTGACGATTGAATCATTGCTGAAAGGGCTTTATCGAAGGATGTGGAAGCGGTTCTTATGTCCGGGCAGGGATTTTTATCCGACTGAATTTGAGCGGTATTATTCGGAACCTGAAGATGAGGATTTCAATCAAAGACTAAATGAATTGGTGAGTGTTTTCAAGGAATTGGCGCTTTTTGGGGGGAAGGGTGTGGAAATCGCTTCCGAATTGCGGGAGGCGTCATCTCCCCCGAATGTGGAAGCGCTGAAAAAGCTGAGTCTGGATATGATTAAACTGGATAATTCCATATATCATATGGAGATGACTCATCCGGAAACGATGCCTATCGCCCTGTCGTTCCGAATCAGGAAGAAAAACGCCGAAAGTGATGAATTGGATTATATCATCAAGATGGCGGATGATTTATACAGGGAAGTGCGAAAGCAGGCGGAATTGATGGCGAATGAAATCCAGAAATATCAAATGAAGATGATTACAGTAGAGAAGGAATACGCAGTATGAAGCGGATTCTATTGATAAATTTTGGGCGGATGGGTGATTTGATTCAATCATCGCCGTTGATTTCCTGCCTTCGGGAACAGAATCCCGGAGTGGAGATTGGATACATAGCGGCGAGCGGGTTCGCTGGAGTGATGCGCGGTATTCCGGGAATCGATATTCATCATCCCATCGAGCTTTTCAAGTATATGGCTCCGCTTAAGGAAGGAAATTTATTGGGGAATCTGCGCCTGTTTAAAGGGTTGTTGGATAAATTGAAGAGCTATGATTATGATGTGATATTTAATCTTACTCACAATCGTTTAGGGGCGGTGTTATCGGGGCTGCTGCCGGGGGAAGTTGTGGGTTTGACCATTGATGAGCGAGGGTTTAGTTCGGTGAATAGCCGCTGGATGAGGCAGTTTTACAACACAAATATCAATCGGGGATTGAACCAATTTAATTTGGTCGACCTTTATAGGTTGGCGGCGGGATTCAAGAGAGAAGGAGCGACTGAAAATAACAGCCGCCTCCGTTTTATGGTGGACGAGGAAACGAGAGGCTGGGCGGAAGATGAGCTGAAAAAACGAGGCTGGAAGCCGGGACGGAAAATCATCGGTTTTCAGGCGGGGGCTTCTATGGAAGCGAAGCGATGGCCTGGGAGGAATTTCAACCGCATCGCGAAGGCTTTGGCGGGTGATTTTAACTTGGCGTTCTTCGGAACGGAAAGGGAAAGGAGCCTGGTCGATGAAGCTGTCGATGGGGCGCCCGGGGCGATGAATTTCGCGGGAGAAACCGATATTGCGCAGCTGGCGGCGCTTTTAGAGAAGTGCGAATTGTTGGTTACCAATGACACCGGCACTCAACATCTGGCGGCGGCGGTGGGGAAGCCGATTATTTCACTGACGATGGGATCAGCTTTAGCCTCGGAAACAGGACCATTCGGTGAGGGGCATATAATTGTCGAGCCGGACATCGATTGCATGCCTTGCAGTTATAAGTATCCGTGTTTGGATTTCGCCTGCCATTCGTTGATAACCCCAGAATTGGTGGAGTGGACGGTCAGGGAGATGATTGAGAATGGGGGAATCGATGGTGTCCCGGATTTGTTTGGTTCCCGGGCCAAGGTCAGCGTCACGGCTTTCGATGATGAAGGGTTGTGGTATTTAGAACCGATAGTCCCGGCCTCCGACACTTTCAGAGAAAGGGTAAATATTGCCTATCGGAAGGCTTGGTTTGAACTGCTTAATTCAATTGATAACAATGACATAAGTATAGACATTACGAGTGGCAAAGAAATTGCAGATGTATTGACTACCACCATTGAACAGATTGATGAATTAATAGAATATTCGGGGCGGGGTAAAAGGTTAGCTTGGAAATTATGTTCTTTGTCAGAGGCGAATCAGTCTGAGGTAGAGATAATCAAGGAAGTCGGGGGCGAAATCGCAGAAGTCGACCTGGCAATCGAGTCTTTGGGAAACACTAATCGGGAGTTGCGTCCTTTGACTTTAGATTTCCATCTGGGGAAGGAGGCGCTTCCTGATGCTGGTCTGAAACGGCTGGCGGAATTGACGGTGGAATTATATCGAAATTTGACCAGAGGGGGCAGGCTTTTCAAGAAGTATTTGATTGAAGCTGAGGGACTTGAAGCTCGAACTGCATCCGCGCCCGCTATTTCAAGCCAACTAGCGCTTGAAAAGGTTCTGGCGGTCGATACCCCATATTTCGTCAGCGGTGAAATTATTCGGGCGATGAAGCAAAGAGGGATTGCGGTCGAATTAGTTGAACTTGATACCGGTTCGAAAAATGCGCCTGGCGGAGCGGAAGAATTCGTAAACCGTTTGTTAGCGAAAGTCCAATCGTTCAAGCCGGATTTTGTTTTCACGGTGAACCATCTCGGTTTCGATGAGGAAGGATTTGTATTAGGTGAATTGGCGAAATTGGGCGTGAGGTCTGCGGTTTATTATGTGGATAGTCCTTTATTAATAATGAATCATCCCCAAAAACTGGTGGATGATTCGAGCTGGGTGTTCTGCTGGGATGAATACTACATCGGAAAATTGAAGGATTATGGCTTTCAAAAGGTTGAATATTTGCCGCTGGCGGCTGATATCGGTCATTTCTATCCCCGGTCGTCAGCTCAGATTCCACCGGAATATCGAAGTAGAATTCTATTCGCCGCCGATAGTTTAGCCGCAGGTATTGAAAAGTGCGGCCGCACATTGACCGATTGGATGCTTTCCGGCGATATCTTGGATAGAATAAATGATCTGTGGTCGAGTAATGGGAAAGTCCTGCCGGAAGTTTTGGAACAGGTTTCTTCTTCGATGGATTTCAGCAGTCTGGGACAAAGGCGTAATTTCTGGGCGCTTTGGACACTGAAAAAATATCAGGCGGAAAGATTGAAAATCCTGCGGGAACTGGCGGAGCTTGGGTTGACCATCAGAGGGGATTCGGGATGGGAAGCGTATTTTGGAGATGGGTTGGTGGAGTTGAAGGGTATAGTCAGCTATTTTGAGCAGCTGCCCTTGGCTTATTCCGGGGCTGAAATCGGGTTTAACTGCACGAGCCTCCAGATGCCGTATGGAGTCAACCAGCGGGTATTCGATATTCCCGCCTGCGGGGGATTTTTACTGACAGATTATCGGCCTGCATTGGAAGAGATTTTCGATATTAAGAAAGATATTGCGGTTTATCATTCAGCGGAAGAAGCCAGGGAACTGGCGGAATACTATTTGAAGCGCCCGGCTGAAAGAAGGAAAATGTCCGAAAGAGCCCGGGCCAAAATCATAGAAAATCACACTTATAAACATCGAGTAGATGCCATTTTTGAGAAGATGTCCTTTTCCAGTCAAATACATTTCAGGAGTCGGGCGGCAGGCGGGATTATGTTAGCGACAACGGTCGGAGATACAATTTCAATCAATGAAGGGGTTCCGGCTGAGTTGGAGGCGCTAAAGGCTGAATTCCCGCAGAAATTAGATGTGCCTGATGAAATTTCGGTGCATCATTTCGGGGAGCGTTCATTAGTTATCGCGCCCCAAAGGGCGGCTTGGATTGTGACCGACAAGATTGGCGCTGGTTTAGTGGAAGAGATGTCAGGCGGGGCGGCGATGGGTGAAGCCGCCGCCAAAATTGCGGTTCAATGTGAGATTAGTAGTGAAACTGCACTTCGTAAATTAAGGGAAGTGGTGGAGAAGATGAACCTGGCTAATTTCCGGGAGAATCTTGAAACTGGATTTATTGATATTGACAGCAATCCTCGCAATTTGCAATTATTCCTTACTCGGAAATGCAATTTACACTGCGGGCATTGTTATTTTTCGGCTGGCGAGGCGATGCCGGAGGAAATTCCCACCGATGATTGGAAGGGAATCATTCGCAAATTCGCCTTTATGGGGCAGGGGAATGTGCTGACTTTCACCGGCGGGGAACCGCTGATGCATCCCGATTTCTATGAAATCGCCCAGGAAGCGGTGGAGCAGGGTTTGACAGTTTATTTACTCACTAACGGCGGGATGATAAGAGACAAAACAGCTGCAAAAGGATTGGCCTCGATTGTGGATGTGGTGCAAGTCAGTATAGATGGTACCACCGCTGAAATAAACGATAAGATTCGAAGCCCCGGCAGTTTTCTGGGCGCGGTTAATGCGATTAGACTGCTATTGGCGGAGAAGGTTGAAGTGGAGATTACTACGGTAGTTATGCCGGAAAATGTCGATGATTTAGTGGATAATCTGGCTGCTTTTGTCGCTTCTTTCGATTCCAGCCGTTTGAGGAGTACGATTTCGGTGGCGAATCCCATCGGAAGGCTGAACGGTCATAATCTTGAAGCGGAAGAATCACTAGTCGGCAGAGTGTTGTCGAAACACGGAGACGCCCCCTGGTTGAGGACCGGGCGATTCAACTCAGGGAATGTGAATTTCGGATGTGAGTTGGCGACATCCATAGTGATTAATCCTGAAGGGAAAATGGGAAATTGCCCCTACTTAAATTATTCGGGACCGAGGAATATCAAGGAGGGCGATTTCGCCAAGTTGGCGGCTGAAGACCGATTATGGCATCATAATAAAATCAAGTCCAGCCTGAAATGCCAAAGCTGTGATCTACGCAATTTCCAATGTGGGGGGTGCAAGATATACGATAAATGCAGCGAACAATTGAAGCTTCGTAATTATTATCGGTTATTGGAAGGTAAATAGAATATAAATAGAGGTTATTATGCTTAGTCTGAAGATAGACGGGGAGTTTAAATCGTTCGGCTCAGAAGGTGAGACCACTTTCGGGCAAGTGATGAAAAAGCTTTCATCCCGGCTGGGGGATGAAGGGTTGGTAATCACCGGTATCACTATGAATAACCAGCCGCTCAGCGGGGGGCGGCAGTTCGATTATAACGATTTTCCCTTGACTGAAGTCGAATTGATCGAACTCGATACAGCCAAGCCGCTGGAATTGGCGGCTGAAGCGCTCAAATCAAGTGATGAACATCTTAGAATTTTAGCCGGAGTATCAATTCGCTCAGCGGAGTTGTATCGTTTAGGGGATGAATTGGAAGCGAACGAGAGCTATTCCAGACTGATCGAAGGATTGAGGTGGATGGGGAAGGGGATGAATGCGATGGCGGGGATGATGAAAATTAGTCTGGATGAAATCATCTTCAATGGTAAAAGCATCGCTTATTTCCAAAATGAAGTGTTAATCCCGGTCCTGGATAATATGTATTCAACTCAGAAGGACGAAGATTGGATTGCTTTGGCGGATATACTGGAATATGAGCTTATACCTGTGTTGGAAGAATGGTCGAAATTAATCACAGGGCTCAAGGCTAAAATGGCGTCGAATTGATAACCGAATCTGATGAGGTTCAATCAATATGTCTTCCCGGGAAATTTGCCAACGCGTGATTGAGGCGACCGATAGGTTCCTTGCAGATGTTTCACGGCATAATATAAAAGGTATAAGAGCCTTGGTGGAGGAAAGGCGGGAGATTCTCGCGGAATTAGAGAATATCCAAGAAGGAAACGCTTTAAAAAGTAATCAATTGGAACGGATTGGGAAAATGCGCGAGCGAATAATAGAACAGGAAAAGTCGCTTGAAGCATTGGTAGGACGATTGCAGGGCGATATCTCCGAGATTCTCAAGCAGATGAACCGTTCAAAATCGATCCTCCGAAAATACGGTTGGCGAAAACGGAAACCTTCCTTATTCATAGATAGAAAGCGGTAGTACAATGTGCGGAATTGCCGGTATATATAAGATTCGAGGCGGGAATGTTCCCTTGAATGCACTGGAAGAGATGACCAATCTGCTGGCGCATCGGGGTCCCGATGGACGTGGAATTTATTTTGACGATTTCATAGGATTGGGGCATCAACGGCTTGCTATTATAGATATTGAAGGCGGCGCGCAGCCGATGTCCGATATGACGGGGCGGTTCCATTTGATTTTCAATGGCGAAATCTATAACTATCGAGAATTACGCAAAGGATTGGAAGCGAAGGGGCATACTTTCCGCACTAACAGTGATACGGAAGTTTTACTGCACTGCTGTATGGAATATGGTGAAAGATGTCCGGAAAAACTCAATGGGATGTTCGCTTTTGCTTTTTGGGATAAGGAGACACATCATTTGATGTTGGCGAGAGACAGGTCGGGGATTAAGCCGCTGTTCTATGCGCAAGTTGGTGACGATTTCATCTTCGCCTCGGAGATTAAATCGCTCTTGGCTTTTCCCGGTTATCATCGGGAAGTGAATATCGATGTGATTAGTTTTTATTTGGCTCATTATCAGTCCGTTATGGGGGAAGATACGCTTTTCAAAGGGATAAAGTGCCTGGAACCGGGCTGCACTATGACGGTTAATTCGGAGAAGATGCGCCGGAAGCGATATTGGATTCTGCCAATTGTGCCGGAGGGAGAAAAGGAAGATAAGGGGGAAGACTATTATATTCAGGGAGTGCGGGATATATTACGGCGTTCGGTGGAAAGACGGATGATAAGCGATGTCCCTATCGGGGCGTATTTATCGGGTGGGATCGATTCATCTATTGTGGTCGCTCTGATGGCCGAAAGTTCAGATGCCCCGGTGAAGACTTATGCAATCGGTTTCCCGGAAGACGGTTTCAATGAGTTCTATTTCTCAAATCAAGTAGCTTCGGCTTGGGGAACGGATCATACACAAATAACTATCGAGGAGGAGGATTATTTTAAAACACTGATAGAATTGATTCGATTCAAGGATGGACCGTTATCGGTACCGAACGAAGTGCCTTTGTATTTAATGTCGAAAGTGCTCAAGGAAAGTATCACGGTTGTTCTGTCGGGTGAAGGGTCGGATGAACTTTTCGGCGGCTATGGCGGAATAATGCGGAGTCCGATAGATTATCTTCGCAGTCTTCCGGATTCTAATGTGCCCAAGGAACATAGGAGGCTTCTGAACAAGGCGCTTGTGAGGATGTACGGGAAAAATGAGTTTGATAGTGAAATCGACCATTTTCTATGGGTATATTCTTGGATGAAGCCGGATGACTTGCGGGCGGTTCTTAATGATGAAGTCGCCAAACAGACTCGTGATTTTTCAAATTTGCGCATTTTTTGGCAGCACCGGTATAACCGCTTGAAGGGTTTGGATATGTATAACAAGTATTTATATTTGATGGAATCGATTCATTTGCAGGGATTATTAGGGCGGCTTGATGCGACTACCATGGCGGCTTCGGTTGAAGGGCGGGTCCCTTTCACGGATGTGGAGCTGTTGGAATTTGTATCGAGGATTCCCTGGCGATACAAGCTTCATTGGAATTCGCCGATGTATGAGAATATGTGCGCACGGCTGCACGCTTGGGAGATTGCGGAGACATTGGATACTACTAAATATATTTTAAAACGCAGTTTTGTCGATAAGGTGCCGCCGGATGTTCTGTTCAGGAAGAAGTATTCCTTCCCAGTGCCGTTGAATAAGTGGTTTGGGAAGGGTTTATTGAGTGAATTTCTCGCGGCAACACGAAGCGAGCTGCCGGATTTCCTGGATAGAGATGGAATTATTAATTGGGTGTCTCGAGACGCTTCCGCCGATAAGGCTTTGAAGGTGTGGATGTTATTAAACTTGGTATTGTGGTATAATGAGTATTTCGTTGAAGCGGCGGATATGGAAAAGGGTTTAGAGTTAGCCGCAGTTATGTAAGATATCAAGTATCAAGTGCCAAGTATCAAGTATCAAGTAGAATCAATTACATATAGGCGCTTATTGTTCCCACATCGACAAAAAATTGTCGATATCTCCAGTTTTTTCAGAATTATTACTTCATAACTTTATTTACTGTCAATCCTTCTCTTTAAAATTTCCAATACTAACTGCGAAGCC